>CAZFDP010000023.1:0-15034 GCA_964518185.1 uncultured Phocaeicola sp.
ATAAAAGTAAAAAAGGAGTGAATTTAGATTCATTCGTGATATAAATCAGTAAATAATGAGGCCTCGCAACAGTGGGGCTTTGTTATTATACAACAATAGGGGAGACACACTTTATTTCTATCAAACACACTTAATTAAATTACTTAAAAATTTGCATATCTCACTGATTTTCAGTATATTTGTATAGAAGTTAAGACAAGGACTTATCTCACTAGTCACTAATATTAACCCGCTGACCTTGCAGCAACTAAAAACTTATTTATTATGGAAAAAATTTATATCATTTCACTCGAAACTAACGGAAGTGGTGCCGACTTTCTCACACAGAGTATCAATGAATGCGATGCTACGTATAAGGAATATTTTCAATACCTCGTTGACAATCGGTTGGCAGGTTCCGTAATCATCAGAGAGGATATCGTGGATTATAAAATCGTAAAGAACGACAGTCAATGTTATTTTGACACACTGGATTGGGACAAAATAACCGTTCTCCATCAAAAAGAATATCATCCCCACATGATGAAATCCAAGGCGGAGCTCCAACGACAGATACAGCGTATATATGCCGTACATAAAGACCATCGCCTTTACAACAAGGCACTGAGCCTGGTCATGCTATACAGCCATAACATGTCGATGACGGCAGAGAATGAACTTTTCTGGAAAAATTGGAAACAGAACAGCATTGACCCCGACAACAAGGGACGGGCGGTTTATTGGGAAAACAGGCTGCATACACAACCGTATCATCGAAACTTATATACTGCGAGAACTAAATAATAATGTATAACAGAAAACAGCAAAAGGAATGGCTTACGAGATAATATAGCAGAAAGCCCATTCCTTTCACAATCCCTGCAAAAGCGGGGATTGTTTCACTATATGAAGTTTCGTATAGCTTGCTGTCATTTCATAAACTTGTCCCATATATTAGGACACACTCTCTCTAAATTTGCAGGTAAATTCTATGGATTATATTATAATACAGATATAGTTATGAAAGAAGAATCATTGATGAAGTTGCAATATCTATTGGAGGGACTGACCGGAAAGAAGGTCCCATTGGATATATTAAGGAGTATGGAAAATGATAAGGTGGATATCAAGAATTTCCAACGTGAATGTAACAAACAGATGGATATTCCATTACCATACGACCCCAGAACAGAAAAATACAAGGACATCCCCATGTATTCAGAAACGGAACTGGAAGAACTTTTTAAAGAGAAATTCCCGAAAGGTGTGACTTTGACCCTTAAAGGTGTTGATGTGGGTTTTATATCTAAGTTCATCCAATCAGATTATATGGATGAAGAATTTGATGCGCTGATAGAAGATAAACCGGTGGATTGGACAAACGACTATCTGGATGTTAAACTAACCATGAAAACAGAAAAAGCAATGGGGTGTATATGGCCTGATAACAGCTACATTAATGACGAAATGGATAACTGGTTGGATGATACCATCGAGGATAATGGGACTCAATATGATTATCTCCGAAAAGACAGTCGAGCCAGCAATTTCGTTCATCAACATCCTGACCTAAAGGGTGGTAAATGCATTTGCTATATCTCAGATAGTGATTTGTTCCGGAATACGATGATAGAAGGAATCCCATTTCAAGAAGTCGTTGACATCCTAAAACAAAGCCCTGATTTAACAACAGCTGAATTGAAAGGTGTTCTTCGTAATATTCAAAAAAAAAGTCCGGATTATAACCCAAGAGAACGGATAACAGACATCAATGTTAAGGACAAAAACGGGATTTGGGTCCGATGCAAGATTGACGGGATGCAGCAGATGTTCCAACGTCTTACTCCCGAAGAACAGAACGCCTATGAAGAATTGGGCAACAAGGGTGACAAACGGGAATTCTTGATTGAATGCTTACTCTCCAAACATCAGAATATACTGATGTCGCAAAGCCATACAAATGCATCAAAGATGAGCTTATAAAACGTTATTTTGAATTCACAACATGAACTTTCACATTGTTACAGCCCATATCTAATACTACATTATCAAAAAATGGACACATTCCATATAAATTCGCACACAAACTAAATGAAATTGAATATGGAAAAGAATTTGATTGACAGAATCGATTGGGTGGCTTACCGTAAGAATGTAGAAGCAGACATCTCAAACAACCGTCTTTGGTGTATGGGGGCAGGACAGGATGCCGAACTTCATGAGGAGAATATTGAAGAACTGGAAGAGGAACTTGAAAATATTCTCGAGGGTAACTATCAGACCATTATTGACAAACATGTAAAGTATATGGGTGAAGAAGATGCAGTGAATTATTTCATGGATTTCTTCAAGGACCAAGAACTGGTACAGAACAAAGCTATAAGTAAAAAAGAAAACAATGAGCTGCTTCTTGATGCTTTGGCAGATATCGCCATGTATGCAGGATGGCAGCATCTTGAATTCGATGATTCCAAGCAGCGGAGCATAACACTCCAGGGATGGGCACAGGAGTTCGTTGAAAAACATGCTGAAACAGATTGGAAAGAGAATGACTATATTAATCTGGTGGATAAATTCGCAGAGGAAAAAATCGCCAAATGGGTGCGTATGCATCCGATGCAACCCAGTTATGCAGAACGTATCACCGACATCAACATCTACTCCGGTAAAAGCGGGGGCATGTTTATCCGATGTAAGATTGACGGCGAGCAACAGACCGCTGAAAGAATGAGTTTTGCTGATGCTGTCAACTTGAATGATAATACTGACCGCCTGGAACTGGCGGCAAAATACTTCAAGAACGCTTTGCAACCGGAACAAAGCCATACTCGTGGTTTCAACCGATAGGATTCATTCAAAGGATAAAGATATGACACTCGACTATAAACTGACAGAAAAAGATGTGGACCTTTCACTGCTTTCTGAGAAAGAAAAAGCAGTGTTGCTGAATGGTGCAACGGACAGACAAGACGGTTTGATGAATGCCTTGCGGATAGTGCTGCCACGCATGGATGAAGAACATCAGAAAAAGTACGTTAATAGAGACGGTGAAGTGAGACTCTCCAGGAATGTTCTATATACCGCATTTCTGACCACAGAAGAATCAACGTCTCTTAGAAAATCGATGCAGGATTTCTTGCATCAATTGGACGAGAAGGTATTATCGCCGCTGGTAAATGAGGGGAAAGCACAGCATATAAAGAATGCGGACTACCTGAAGGATATGGCAACACAGGTCTACTATCGTAATATATTGGCCATAACAGGTGAACGACTTATCTGGTATGACGCACGGGGCAACAAAGTCATGTCACCGGCAGAATATCTTGAGAAGTTGTCGGCATGCAAGGATGAAAAAGAGAAACAGAAGCTGAATGAAGCTATCGTCCGGCCTGTAAAACTGAAAACTATCATGGGATGGAGAGAGATACAGGCGGATTATCATCTGGCGCCGCTCCTTCAGAGAATATCAGTTGCCGGATATATATCCGGACAGTCATGCTCAGGATTACTGAGTGACCACCCTAACTACCGGTATGTAAGTGACGACAAGTATGGCAGGTACGTAAAAGGTGAATGCATCAATTACAATAAGCAGGGCAGCAGCGCATACATCACATTCTGGAAACCGGAAGCGGCCATGCAGGGTGATGCAGACCATGTAAATGACCGGACAATAGTCGAAGATATTCGACGCATCGCACACGAACAAGGGTGGGTAGTGGAGGATACGGAAGTGTTCTATCGGCCTTCATTGCACTTGACATTACCACACACCTATGACGGTTGCGGCAAACGGGAAATTCTGCACGAGGCCAACGAACGGACAGACAAGTTATATCCTGGGCTGAAAGAATCGGACTTCCTTCAATGGTTGGAAAAGAGAACTCCGATTGAAATACAGGTTGAGAATGAGCATGGTGGGGTGGTACGCTGGATGGATGAACTGCTGTTCCGCCAATGGGAGAAGCTGACTGCGGCACTGGAGATGAACTACGAACAGAAACAGATGCTGCTACGTGAAGAACAGGTGCAAAAAGATATGGAACGTATCAGTGACATTAACATCTTTGTCGGGGGGGACGGTTATTGGCGGATACGTTGCAAGATTGACGGGGTGCAGCAGATGTCCGAAAGAGTCAGCGACCATCAGATGGGACTTGTTGAAAAAGTGGGGGCAGCAGCGGTTGCCGCCGATGTATACAGCATAAAGCTAAGGGAGACCATAGAACAGGATAGTGGTAGAAAGAGATGAAGGGACAGGTTTTGAGGTTAGGGAGCGGGACAAGGCAATTCCTGCTCCCCTTTTGTTGATTGTACGATTCACTTCGTGAAAAAAGTAACCCGTGTCCCGGAAAAGTGGACAAACACTCCCTAACTTCGCATCCGTAAACTTCAATTTGAGAGAAATGAATGTCAGCATCCTTTTGGTTTGGGTGGCCGTAACAGCCATCGGGGTGGATTTCGCTATCTACCTGTTTTCACATAAGTACCGTAAATATGGCGGACACATCATCGGGGTCATGGCTTACCTTATCCTGCTGGCAGACCTGACTTATTCTCTTTATCGGGGAGAATGCGGTACAGACGAATTCAGACAGCTGTTGGCAGGTACGCTGATAGTGGGGGCATGCTTCGCCATTGAATATACAGTCAGTTCCTATCGGCACATACGCCAACACGAAAAAGGACTGGCATTGAAGCTGATTGAAAGTAGCCTGGAAGATGAAGTGAAAAGACTTGGAAGTACGGTCAAGAAACTGACGGAGGAGAATGAAAAAATGATGGAGAGCTTCCAAAGACAAGTGGAACGACAATGCGAAGCGGCAGAACAACGCAATCTGCGTATCATAGCCAATGAAGAGTTTGAAGAGACGCTTGATGATGAAAAGAGGGTGGACGATACACGGGAAGCATTCCAACTGTATACATTGCTGATACACGGCTATGAATGCGAACGGGGACCGAAGTTCGAACGGAAACTGCATAACTTATGTGAAAAGATTTGCACGTTGCTGAAAGAGAAAGAGATAAAGCTGCTCCTGCAGATTGATGCCGCCAACAGCCGGAAAGCAGGTGAATTCTACGATGCGACATAAATATGGAGATTAATGATTCGTTAATAATAAAAGCAAAAGATATATGAAGAAAGACAGTCATTTGTTATTGGTGAGAGGACTGAAACGGGTCTTGCCGATATGCTGTATGACGATGATATTGAATACCTCCTGCCAGAATGAGGATAATGTGCTGCCCGAAGAGGGGATTGCCAAACTGAAAATCGTCACCGAAGTGGTAGAAAGCACTTCCCGTAATGCGATTATGGGTAACTCATTGCCGGACGGGACAAGCATTGGTGTGGTCATGGTGGATGATGACGATGAAGATTATCAAGGACTTGGCTACAACAATGTACGTTATACGGCAGTCACGGTAGACGGGTCACAGAAATGGGATGCGACGAACGGAGTGACACTCTCCGGAGAGAACGCAACACTCTATGCCTATCATCCATGGAAGGATAACGTGGACATCGAGAAAATCAGTGTGGACCTGGCAGGCTCTCAAGACGACTGGATGTATGCGACAAAGGTTACCGGTTTGTCCAACACCAACAGTACGGCTCTCATCGAGATGCACCATGCGCTGTCCAATATGCGCATAACATTGGTGAAAGGTGATTTCGTCGGGACAGGGAATGTCAGCAAGATAACACTGACTTCACAAGGCATCGCTTCACAGGCAACACTGAACGGTAAGACAGGTGAGCTGAGCGGGATACAGCAGCAGGGTGTGGCACTGGATTGTAGTGTCAAGGGTACCATAAGTGATGAACCTCTTGAACTGAATGTGCTTTTTGTACCGACAGAAACAGAAGATACTCCTATCAAGGTTGATATTACCGTAGATAATAAGGTTTATACCATTACCTCTCCCGAAGTGACTACAGAGGCTGGTACTTCCATCAACTTTACATTGATACAAAACTCCGTCATGTTGGTGATGGATGGGGTAACGGTTACTCCATGGTCCCCGGTTCCCAATCAATCACTCGATGCAGACAAGAAGAAAGGATGAATTTCCTCATAGTTTAGTTAACATGATTATTTTTGTTTGGCTACCCTCTTGCTAACGATAGGCAAGAGGGTGTTTTTTTGTCTGATGGATGATGTCAGAGGGCCTTAGTTCCGGTAAAGACTCATAATCCTCACGGCTGAGAGGTTCTTTCAACAGCTGATGTAGGTCGGTGTCCGGATAATGGGTGTGTATCATCACTTCGGGCGCACAGCCATACCATTCCAAGGTGGGTTTATGGTACCGGCCGTTCTCATCCTTATAACCGGCATCCCAAGTGGGGTCACCCAATATGAACGTACCGTCTCCCTTTTCCATCATGACCCATGCATGACGACCGTCATTGGTTCCATCGCCTTTTTTCACATAGCCTGTCACCTTATAGGCGTGTATGCCCGCTGTTGTCAGCAGCTTGACCAACAAGTCAGAATAGGCATTGCATACGCCTTTCCGCTCAAGATAACATTGGTCTGCATTGTATATCTTATAGTCGTTGTCATATTCTATATGTGTGGTGACCCACTGATAGATGGCCAGCAACTTTTCATCATGGTTGGTACAGCTTTTCGTGATGCGCTTCACTTCATCGGACAGGTCCAATGGATATTCGATATATACATTTCCTTTCCAGGGCATGATTTGAATGCCTGAGAAAAGTTCAGAATAAGTCTTGGATACTTTAGCGGTCAGAATGTGCAGCTGGCGGTTGACCTCCTCCGTGGTATTGCGGTTTTCATACAGGGCGGTCAGGTTCTCATCCACATTCATCTGATAGCCCCAGAAACAGAGAAGTCCGGTCAATAAAAAAAGCATAGTTTTCATAGTCAATCATTCAGTTATATCGTTGTAAAGGCAAAGGTATGGCATAAAAAATAAAGTGAATGGAAATTCCGGAATTTCAGTTCAGGATTATTCGGGTACATAGTATGAACTTTTTTTATCCTCTTCTTATCATTTGTTGGTTGTCCCGGAAATGGGGACAAAGATACTTTACTTTCGCAGACAAAAGGACAGAAACGATAGTTTCTTCCCCTAATGTTAGATTGTACACATCAAAAAAAGAATATATGAAAGACGAAAAATTTCTAAAGACAGACGAGGTGACTTATCAAAAGCTCCATCTCAACACTTTCCCCAATTTCCATGCATCAGGCAATATAGAGGGTATGCGCAACCTCTATTACGGCAAGGATGCTTTTCTGGTACAGGCAGGCAACTTCATCTACCACGTTGATGAAGACACTTTCCATGCCGTCAAGGATAACGATTTCATCCGGGAACAACCGAAATGGCTGACAGAGACCTGTGAACAGCTGACGGAAGCGGCAATCGAACATTACAGACAGACAATCACTGTGCCAGCCGAAAAGGAGATTGATGAAAGCAAACAAGAAGCAATACGTTCAATGCTGGAAACATTCGGGCTGAAGGATTATTCCATAGAAGAAGTCAAGGAGATAGCAAAGAATGCTGACATCTCATTACGGGATACGGATTTGGCAAGGAAAGTCAAAGATGCAATGTATAAGGTGGCTCTTATCAATGATGATTTCCTGCCGAAGTATGAAAAGAATGCACATGAGTTGACTGTCATGGCCTTGGCAACCAAGGCGGACATGATGAAGAAAATGCTGGAACGCATGGACAAGGCGGTAACAGCTGTACAGATTACCGGTGGTGATGCCGCTGGACGGATGTTCGTCAGCTGCAAGATTGATGGGGTGCAGCAACAGACAGTGACCGTATCAGCAGAGGACCGGGAACAGTTACGAGACCTTTTGCCGAAAGGATTCAATGAAACACTGAAAGAACTGGCGGCACAATACAATGCCCAAAAACTGTTTGAACCGCTCTTTAAAATGGAGGAAGCGGAATACAGACAGGTGGACAGTCCGGTCGTTTCAGCGATGGATGACGACCATATCCTCGCTACCGCAGACAAGATAGGAGCGGTGCTTGAACGTTTCTATTCCCTGCATGAAGTGAATGAACTGACACGTATCATCACCGACCCGGACAAAGGGGTAGAAGATGTCAAGGCAGCCATGAGCGTTATCTTCCAACGCAACAAGGCAGAAGAGGAGATGGTGGATGCGAAACTCGCACGCATTTCACATGCCATGTTCATTCCATCAGAAAAGGATGGGTTGTGTATTTCAGTAGAGATAGACGGGCTTCTAATGCCATACAAGAAACTGGATAATGGCGATGCAGAAGATATAGGCAAGATAGACAAAACTCTGTTGAAACAGCATGAACTGGACGAAATGGCGGCGGACCTGGCACTGAAATATTATGAGAAAGAACTGAAAATGCCTTGTTCAGATTTGGTGATGATAGCTCAGCAGACAGATTTGACACTGACAAAGGCCGATGCACGGACCTTTGTGGACTTGGACAGGGCACTTGAACAGAAGTTCCCGGACGGTCTGACATTAGCCATTCCGGATTTCACAGTCGCAGACTTATATAGTTATGTGCAGTACGGCAAATTCCGGGACGAAGATTTTGTCTTTGCAGGGATAGGGGAACAGGTTCCCGAACACAAGGACTTCCTGAAAGCAGAAGTGACGCTGCCTAAAGAAAAACTGCTTCAGCTCGTACCAGCACCGGATGAATACAGCAATGAGTCCTATGAAGATTTCATCAATGACCTGGACAATGCAGAAGCTTTTGATGCATCCACAACCGAACTGATGCACAGACATCCTGACCTCGATGGGGCCAAGTTTACGCTATATGACCATTCCATACCTAAGTTCATGCGCATAGAAGGACAGTTGCTGGACAATGCAGTGGCTTGGGTACTTCAGAAACCCGACATCAACGAAGAAACACTTCGCAAGGTACTGAATGACAAGGAGGTGGCGCATGAATTGCTTGATAATATAGCTGCTACAAAAATATCCGACTATGACCGCCAACGCACGGCAAAGATGGGCATGCCCGAAGGATTGGATATGGTACGGAATAATGAGAAGTTATACTTATATGAAAAAGGGACACTGGGCTTTGCGGAAGTGGACCGCATGAGAGGTGTCAGATATAACGGTGAAACAATGTCACAGGCAGCACAAAGCTATATCAATGACCTGGCGGCCAATAAGAATATCGAGGTTAGAGGACGGAATACGTTTTTTATGATGTCAAGCGCCGAAAGCGAAAAGAAAGCATATCTGGATACGATGAATGATAAGCTGGTGACCGTAGAGATACAGAACGATATTTTCGGGAATACTCTGCATACGGATGGTACCAAAGTATTGCATGAAGTCGATATGTTTCATTATCAGGATATCACAGGTCGTATTACCGATGCACATATCATCGGTATCGATAAGCCGATGGTACGTTGCAAGATAGACGGGGTACAGCAGTCAGGACGGGACCTGACCAAGGCTGACCGTATCAAGGCAGGACATTTCTTCAGTAACTCGGAAGCAATGAATCGATTTGCGCTCTCCATGGCAGTCAAGCACTTTGCAACGGATTTGTATGACTCTCCAGAACAGAAACAGTCCAAAGGAATGAAGAGATAATCTTTATCAAGTACGATAGTCCTCCATAAGTGTTTATGCTTATGGGGGGCTTGTTTCTTTCTGACTGGCATTAATATAGTTTGTTTCTACATTTTCCCCTTTTCCCTCATTCTTTTGGTCATATCCAAAGGAATCCATATCTTTGCAATTCTTCAAAAATCAGTGGCCGCTTCCCGTCTGCAACGACAATGCGAGGACGGGCAAGTGTGTCGCTCCAAATTCCTTTCTTGAAAATCCGAAATTTCCTAATGATAAGAAGAAAAGCACATATCTTTGCATCGTATAAATATTTTAGTTATGGGAGTAGGTATAGTATGTAAAGGCAAGAAATGGGGCATTGTAAGTGAAAAGGGCGAATGCCTTGTTCCTATCAGATATGATAGCATAGAAGCGTTCTCCAAAACATTGGTAAGGGCAGAACTGAACGGTTGGTGGGGACTGATATATAAGACTACCGGCATTGCTGCACTGGGATTTCTGTATAGTTATATCGGACCATTGATAGATGGGCGTGCAGAGGTTCGCGGCCCCGAAGGTACATTCTATGTGGATGCAGAAGGTAGTATTATAATAGAAATCACATTTGAAAACCCTAAGTCTTTAGCTTAGGGGAAGTTCACGATGTCATATCGGCTGCGCTGGATGATAATCAAGCCTCTCCGGTAGTGGGCTCTCTATTATATAACAATAGGGTAAACACACTGAATTCCAATAAAATACATTTGAAAAATATCTATCTAAGATTTGCATATCTCATTGATTTTTATTACCTTTGTAGTAGATGAAAGAGGGTATTCATCCAAAGATAATGTAGAACCGGTAAACCCTGACCGAACAAAAATTTTAATCTTATGTATACCAATTTTGCAGAATCAGTATTCAAGTATTTCCAAAACCGGATTGCAGAAACCGGACAACCGCTCAATGAAACAGAAGAACAGATATACAAACAAGCGGAAAAATGTATCGGCCATTTCCCTATTTCTTGTCTGACTAAGGAGGATTTGGATAAAACAGGTTATGACACAAACAACGTAAACAATAAACAACTGCAACATTTGGCTTCAAAATTAGGTGATGACTATCACGAACAATTATTTTGGGATAACCTCGATAATTTGGCATATCGATATGGCTTTGACAAACGCTCCGCTTGCGCAGAAATGCGTTATGAATATGAACAGTTCTTAGCGGAGAATGAAACTGTCGACGCAGTAGCTGTTATCATTCAAGACAAGAACAACAATAAGTTAAGCATGGTAACTATCGGAGTCGGACAGAACGAGATAAAGGATGCCTTTTTCAACGTGAAGGGCTTTGATGAGCTATGCGGACTCTTTGAAAAAGAGAATGGGCAGGGATTCTATATAAAGGAACATGTAGGATTTGTATGACAAGACAACCTCTCACTGTATGACATCAGGTGAGAGGTATTTTTCTTCATCACAACCAAATGCGGAGTTCCTCTCGTGAACTTTCTTTCCCAACTTCTTTTCTTTTGCTTCATGTCCCAAAAAACAGGACGAGTGACATTTTTATTTGCATCATAATAACAATTTTCATGCAAAAAGTATCATCACATATCCAAACGGACACGGAAGAGAAAGCATTTCCTGTAATACTACCTCCCGATATCGGACATCCAATACGGACGGATGGCGTTAACGCACAGGTATGGCAGAAAATTGAAAATGCTGTAGAACCGTACCGGAAAGCATGGATGGACAGTTCAAAGGAGGAGCATGTACTCTACTATCAGAATATTTATAAACGATTGGATTATGCACGGTCACGATGTGCTGAATTGGACGAACGGCTGAAAGAACTGTATGCACTGAATATTGGTGAAGAGATTACCCCGGAAATCCGGAAAATCGAGAGCATCCGACGGCCTTATGCCATCATCAGCCGTTCCATACCCACTCAACATGCTACCGTTGAAGATTATCTCAATCACATCGCTCCTAAAGTGGCGGAAGATTTTCAACAGGCGATATTGGGTCTGGCTTGTAAATGCGAAGCTGAAGAACTGGACGTTGAACGGTTAGAGGTGGGTTGTGTATCTGTCAAGAAGCACAGTATTACCCTTTCCTTCCGTCAAGAAGAAAAAACAGGCTTTGACGCTACCGTTTCATTATCCAAAGCATCATCGATACAGCGGATTCCTCATGTGCGCTGTACGGTGACAGAGTTAAAACAGGAAAAACAACAGTTAAACGCAGAGAATAGGCTTACAGATGACGGAAAGCAGAAGCCGTTGAAAGAAAAACTGACGGATGTACTTTCACAAGTGGATGCAGAATGCCTGGCCATGTACGAGAGGGTGCATGAAGGATATTACAACAATATCCAACTCAAACTGCCGTTTGCAAAGGAAAGGTATGACGAACTGAGCAGAGAAATAGAGATATACAATAAGTTCTATAACCCGAAAGCCAAGGCTCTGAAAAGGGTGTTGGATAGTTTCGGTGCACTGGTGAATTCAGAAGCGGCAAAGCATGAAACACTCGAAGAATATATGCTGTATGTCCGGAGACAATGGGAGATGCACAGAGAAAAGGCCATTGGTTCAATGACCGAAAAAGTATTGTCAGCCGGGATGAATCAGAACACTACAAAGATAAGTGGACTCAAGATGACGAATGTGGGGGTGGAGTTGGGATTGACGGATAAAGTAGGGTCGAGAATGGATGTGCAGATGACATTTATAGGTGGTGAGGGGGTACAGCGTCCTCCGTTAATAAAGACAAAAGTCAGTGAAGTCTTATTGGCCAAGAAAGTACAGGCGGACGAAGCGGTACAGCAGAATTCAAGACATCTGACCTTAAAGGATTCGGAAATGATGAAGAAGCCGGTTGCACAACAAGTACCTGACGGCTTGGTTACCAAGGCTAAGATTGTAGAATATAATGGTAAGTTGTACGTTACCTGCCACATCAACGGGATAAAACAAGTACCTGTACGAATCCTGCCGGATGAATGGAAGAAATACATTGCCCAGGCAGGGAATGACAGGACGGCACTTGCCATCGCACACTATCCTAATCAGATAGCTCTGGCATTAGATAAACAGAACAATGAATCACAAGCTCGTGAATCATCCATAAAACGATAAAGAGGTTAATTATATAAAAATATAAGAATATAAGAATGAAAACAGATAACATCACTTATGAACCGAAGGACAGTCCGCTAGTGGGGACGCTAATCACGGATGATGACGGTGTGCAAATGAAAGTGGCGGACATGCAGACATGGACGGAGACTTTGAAGAAAGCCTATCCGGATGGATTGGTCATCAAGATGCCGGACGAAAGTCTGGCACATCTGCTCGACCTGAAAGAGGCTCTGGAAGAGGGTAGAGAACACCTGCTCGATGAAGTTACTTTCGCCGGGCAGATAGATAAAGAGAATCCTCATATTATTCCTGAAGGTGAACTCAAGGCTGAACTGAGATTGCCGACAGAGATATACTACCGGATTACACCGGACGAAATGAGATATCCGCTGGATGCTCCCGAAGCAGAGTGGATGGAATGGGAAGACCGTGCCTGTACCCGCTTGTTGCATGAACATCAGGACAATCTGCAAGGTGCCTATGTAGAAGTGACCATCCGGGAGGAGGTCATGCCGTTTCTTCATATAGAAGGACAACCATATCCAAAGGTCATGGATGTCATCGAACGTACAGGTGTCACCACTGAATCTGACCTGAAACAGCTGCTGAATCTCCAGAACCTGTATGAAAACGGTATACCGGAAGATAACAGTATTCCAGAGTGCCTCAAGGACTTGATGGAACCCGTTACAGAGAAATACAAGGACTTGCAGGATACACCGGAGAACAGGACACAAATGAACATTGACCTGATGAACCGGGTGGAATTATTGTTGAAGAGATGCAGGGCTGTTCCTACCAATTGGCATAATCTGGTCGGCACATTCGACAATAGGGACAACAATGCTGCCGCCCGACAGATAGTAGGGGAGATGAACCGACGGTTCGCACCGGACATCGCTTTTGCAGTACGACATGATAACAAGGTAGAGGTCAGTATCCGCAGTCTTAAGCCTTTGGACCAAATGAATATCAAAGATATGTTCCGATGCGACCCCGAATGTACCGAATTAAAAGAACAGCCTTTTCACAATCTGGAGTTAGCAACGGAAGCCTATTTATTTTGCAAAAATGGCCAGATACTTGAAGGGCATATTGGGGTGGAAGGATTAGATACGAAATATCATTATGGATTATCCGATTTAAGTGAAGATAAAAAGACCTTCAAGACATTGTTGGCAGAAGCAGAACGGAGCCATCCTGAAAACACGTTCTCCACAGATGTACAGATAAAACGGTTCAGGTGTACCTTCAAAGGTCAAATGATGCCCATCGCTCACATGATGAACTTATCGCAATTCGAAAAGCAACAAACAGTACAAAACTTTACTTTCGCACACACGGATGAGAGAAACGACGTAGAAGGTCCCGTTTGGTTGACGGGTAAGATAGGAGGGGAGACTGTTGTCCCTCGTCAGTTGAACGAAGAAGATACCAAGCTCTTTTATCGTTATAAGAAGCAATTTATGACCCAGAGCAACATTAATGTGGTCAAAGGAATCTTTTGCGAAGCCTACTACAAAGAT
Source organism: uncultured Phocaeicola sp. (assembly GCA_964518185.1). Taxonomy (GTDB): domain Bacteria; phylum Bacteroidota; class Bacteroidia; order Bacteroidales; family Bacteroidaceae; genus Phocaeicola. The sequence goes on from CAZFDP010000023.1 coordinate 14,238, forward strand.
GAATTGAACCAGGCATGGGAAAAAGAGCTAACGTTTCGTCAGCAATTAGTAGACAAAAGGCTTGAGAAAGAACGATTGTATCATCGCATCACCCATGCCACCCTATATGGCAAGGTGGATAATGTCCATGTGCGTTGTAAGATTGACGGGGTACAGCAGATGGGACGTCCCATCACACCGGAAGATTCCAAGCGGTATGCGGGATGGAAAGAAGATGCCCGGCTACTCGGGAAAGATACCCTCAATTACAAGACATGGTTGCACGAGGACTATATCAAGCAGATAGCCGCCAATGCCTTCAGCGATGTTCTGAACCGGGCTACAGGCCAGGAAAAACAACAGAGCATGAAACGATAGTTTCTCCCCTAATGTTAAACTCAAGAAAAAGGATATGAAACGATTGGACAAACAGATAGAAGCCACAGAAAAACGCATCGCTAAGTTCGAAAAGAACATAGGCATGTATGAAAGCAGGTTCGAAAAACAATTGCAGAAACTCCTGAATGAGGGTGTGCAACTGACGAAAGAAGATTTCCAGGTCAAGCCGACCGGGAGATGGAAATATGACTATGACGTGCAATTGTCTGACAAGGCGCAAGCATTGGATTGGGACAAAAAATATTCCATGTCAGATAATGTCATGAGGGCACAGGAGAACAGGGACAGACTCAAGGATGAAAAGAAGAGTCTTCAGAAACTCATAAACGAGAGTGACGAGAAGAAATGGGGTGAGGAACAGAAGGAGGCAGCCGTGAAGGTGCTGCTTGAGCATTTGAGTATTGAACTGGAACCGTTCA
>CAZFDP010000024.1:0-14959 GCA_964518185.1 uncultured Phocaeicola sp.
TGACACAATTAATATAGCATATTAAAAGATTATGAGTAGCGAAATAGAAAGAAGACGAACGTTTGCGATTATCGCGCACCCGGATGCCGGTAAGACCTCGTTGACCGAAAAGCTTTTGCTCTTCGGGGGACAGATACAAGTGGCAGGTGCCGTAAAGAGCAACAAAATCAAGAAAACCGCAACATCCGACTGGATGGACATCGAAAAGCAACGTGGTATCTCAGTAACAACCTCGGTGATGGAGTTCGATTACCACGACTACAAAATCAATATCCTCGATACACCGGGTCACCAAGACTTTGCGGAAGACACTTATCGTACGCTGACCGCTGTCGATTCGGTTATCATCGTTGTGGATGGTGCAAAGGGGGTAGAAACACAAACCCGCAAACTGATGGAAGTGTGCCGTATGCGCAACACACCGGTGATTATCTTCGTGAACAAGATGGACCGCGAAGCCAAGGACCCGTTCGACTTACTCGACGAGTTGGAAGAAGAACTTGTGATTGGTGTACGCCCGTTGACATGGCCCATCGAAAGCGGTCCTCGTTTCAAAGGGGTATATAATATATATGAAAACAACTTGAACCTCTTCCAGCCTTCCAAGCAAGTGGTGGCCGAAAAGGTAGAAGTCGATATTCACACCGAAGAACTCGACAATCAAATCGGTTCGGATTTGGCCGACAAGCTCCGTAGTGAGTTGGAACTCATCGAAGGGGTTTATCCGGAATTCGATGTGCAGGAATATTTGAGAGGTGAATTAGCCCCCGTATTCTTCGGTTCGGCCTTGAATAACTTCGGGGTAGAAGAATTGCTGAATACTTTCGTGGAAATTGCACCAAGCCCTCGTCCCGTCAAGGCAGAAGAGCGCGATGTGCAGCCCGACGAACAGAAGTTCACCGGTTTTGTATTCAAGATTACCGCCAACATCGACCCTAACCACCGTTCGTGTATTGCTTTCTGTAAGGTTTGCTCAGGCAAGTTCTCGCGCAACACTCCTTACTATCATGTGCGTCACGACAAGACCATGCGTTTCTCCTCGCCTACTCAGTTCATGGCACAACGCAAGACTACGGTCGATGAGGCTTGGGCAGGCGACATCATCGGTCTCCCCGATAACGGCACTTTCAAGATAGGCGACACGCTGACCGAAGGCGAAAAGCTCCATTTCAAGGGATTGCCAAGCTTCTCACCGGAAATGTTCAAGTACATCGAAAATGCCGACCCGATGAAGCAAAAGCAATTGGCGAAAGGTATCGACCAACTGATGGACGAAGGGGTAGCCCAGTTGTTCGTCAATCAGTTCAATGGCCGCAAGATTATCGGTACGGTAGGTCAACTTCAGTTCGAAGTCATCCAGTATCGTCTGGAAAACGAATACAATGCCAAGTGCCGTTGGGAACCTGTCAGCCTTTATAAAGCTTGTTGGATAGAGAGCGATGACCCTGCCGAACTCGAAGCCTTCAAGAAACGTAAGTATCAGTATATGGCTAAAGACCGCGAAGGACGTGATGTATTCCTGGCCGATAGCGGATATGTGCTCCAGATGGCGCAAATGGATTTCAAGCACATTAAATTCCATTTTACTTCGGAATTCTAAACTTAAAAAAGCCTTAATCAAATATATTCAAGTGGGTATGTCCAAGCACATACCCACTATTTATTATTATACCATATCGGCACCATCATTTTTATCTTTTTTTTTTGCAATTTTAATTATCAATCACTAACTTTGCATTTTTATTTAATAAATTATACAATGGATAATATTAAAAGTGTTTTAAAATTCATCCGATATGTAAATGAAAAAGGGTGCACACACCTTTATTTCTTAACATTGTCATTTATTTTGTTGTCAATGTTCTCATTATCGGCTATGGCCCAACAACGTGAAATTCGCGTAAACGGTGTCGTATTGGATGAAAAAGGTGACCCCATGGCGGGTGTTACTGTAGTAAATACAAAAGACAGATCCAGTGGTACTATTACTAATGTACGCGGGAATTATGCTCTTTTTGTAAATTCGTTAAAAGATTCGCTCGAATTCTCATTTTTGGGATATGAAAAGCAGGTGATTATTGCCCGTGATGCCTCTTTGATTCGTATGGCACCAGATGACATGCGGCTCGAAGAAGTAGTTGTAACAGGTATCTATACCCGTAAAGCAGAAAGCTTTACCGGTGCTTCAACCACAATGGGTAAGGAAGAACTAACCCGTGTCGGTAATCAGAACATGTTGGAAAGTTTGAAAAATATCGATCCAACGATTTATATGCCCGATAACTTAACTATGGGTTCTGACCCTAACTCTACTCCTACCATGTCTATGCGTGGTAATTCCAGTTTCCCTGCCGATGAAGCTTCTTCGGCATTTAAGAGTAATTACCAAAACCAACCCAACCAACCATTGTTCATTCTTGATGGTTTTGAAACTTCCATACAGACAATAATGGATATGGATATGAATCGTGTGGAAAGTATGACTATATTAAAAGATGCTTCTGCAAAGGCTTTGTATGGTTCGAAGGCCGCAAATGGTGTTATCGTCATCGAAACCAAGCGTTTAAGAGGAAATGAACAACGTATTACATATACGGGAAGTGTATCCTTTGAAATGCCCGATTTAAGTTCATACGACCTTTGTAATGCATTGGAAAAGTTGGAGGTAGAACGTTTGGAAGGTGTATATACCAGTTATAGTCCGTCGCAGCAAAATGAACTGACAAACTTGTATAACTCTCGTAAGAAATTAGCTTTAGAAGGTTTGGATACTTATTGGTTGTCCAAGCCCTTGCGCACCGGTATCGGCCAGAAGCACAACATAGCCGTAGAATTGGGTGATGAGAACCTTCGTGTGATGCTGGACGCTTCGTACAACAAGACAGAGGGGGTCATGAAAGGATCTAATCGTACTAACTTTCAAGGTAATGTGAATGTTTCTTATCGTACCAAGAATATTACATTCCGTAACATCATGTCGGTAATTTCCAATTCAAGCGAAGATTCTCCTTATGGTACATTCAGTGACTATGCTAAAATGAATCCATTTTGGCAAGCAACAGATGCCGAAGGCAATATCCTACGTTGGGCAGAAGGAGAAACCTCAGACGGCTCGGCAAATAAAATAGCCAACCCTCTGTATGATGCCATTATCGGAACATCTCTTACTTCCAGTTATTTGAAATTTACCAATAATTTCTATGCAGAGTGGACACCATTAGAAGGTTTGAAAACTATCGCCCGTGTGGGTATTTCAGAACAAAACAACAATGCAGATTCATTTTACCCTTCCACGCATTCCATGTTTGCTGAATATACATCTTCAGAATTAATTAACCGTCGTGGTAAGTATATCTTGGAAAATGGCAAAAGCAGTCAGGTTTCTGCAGACTTGAATGTGAACTACAATAAATCCTTTGGTAAGCATTCAATTTTTACTAATGTGGGGACTTTTATTTCGGAAAGTAAATATCAGACTTATCAACATACAGCTGAAGGTTTTCCCAATAATAATTTGGCAGATATTACTTTCGCAAAACAATATGCAGAAGGCAGTACTCCTGTAGGCGTGTCGTCGCTCAATCGTGAAGTCAGTTTTCTCGGTTCTGTGGCATACGATTACGAAAATCGTTATTTGGCGGAAGCTACCTATCGTGCCAGTGCATCGTCGCTTTACGGAAAAGACAATCGTTGGGCTTCCAACTATTCACTTGGTGTCGGCTGGAACCTTCACAATGAACATTTCATGAAGGATGTAAAATGGTTCAAGCAATTCAAAGTACGTGGTTCTCTCGGTTTAACGGGTAACAATAATTTCAACACTAATAGTGCCATTGCCACCTATAAATATTATACAGGTGTGAACTACCAAGGACAAACTGGTGCTTATTTAGCACAACTTGCCAACAGCCAACTCCGATGGGAACAGAAAATGGACTATAATTTGGGTGTGGATATGCGTATCTTTGGTCTTGGCCTTTCGTTCGACTGGTATATCTCTGATACGGAAAACATGTTGACCGACCTTACCATTCCTACATCTACAGGTTTTTCTACCGTTAAAGACAATTTAGGTAAGGTACGTAACAAAGGTTATGAAATAAAGGCGAATTATACTTTCTGGCAGAATAAGGACGGTTTTTTCAATATTTATGGAACGTTAGTTCATAATAAAAATGAAATTATCCGTCTGTCTGACAGTATGAAAGCCTATAATGACGCTATGTTGAAAACGGCTGCAAGTTTAGGCACCTCTACTCCTGTACTTATGTATCAAGATGGACTTTCTATGAATACCATTTGGGCGGTTCCATCTGCCGGAATTGATCCGATGACCGGTAATGAAATTTATATCAAAAAAGATGGTACACAAACCTTTACGTATGATTCTGCAGATTTGATAGCTGCCGGTGATTCGGATCCCAAATATCGTGGTAATTTTGGATTTACTGGTGAATACAAAGGAATCGGATTATCAGCTACTTTCACATTCTTGACCGGATGCGAAATGTACAACTATACATTGGTAGATCGTGTAGAAAATATCGATATTGATTATAATGTAGACCGACGTGTTTTATTGGGACGCTGGCAGAATCCTGGTGACATTACCCAATTTAAACGCCTGACTGGAACTTTCGAGAATGAAGATGGTGACTGGGTATCTGAAGTAACTCGTGCAACAACTCGTTTTGTTCAAGACCGTAAGGAACTTTCATTCTCTTCACTTTCGGTTTACTATGAGTTTCCTCACAAACTAATTAGTCCTTTGAAAATGGAACGCTTGCGTCTTCAGTTCTATATGAATGACATTGCACAATGGTCATCCATTAAGATTGAACGTGGTTTGAGTTATCCGTTCGCACGTAATATGTCGTTCTCACTGACTGCAACCTTCTAAAAACGTATAAAAGATGAAAAGAAAATTTATATATATGTTATTTGTTCTCGCAGGTGCAGTGAGCATGACTTCATGCGAGAATTGGTTAGACGAAACTTCGAATTCAGAGATTCGTGATGAAGATCATTACAGCAATGAAGAGGGATTCCGACAGACACTCATCGGCTGTTATATCAATATGACGAGCGAATCACTATATGGTAAAGAACTTTCTTGGGGAATGGTGGAAACCCTTGCTCGTCAGTTTCAGCCATATAGTACTTTAGCCTCTGCTACAAACTACAACCTTCAGGAATATAATTATAAGGCCAGTACGACAATAGATCGTATTGAAGGTATATGGGCAAAGGCATACAATGTCATAGCCAATGCCAATGCTGCATTGGAAGTCATTGACAAACAACAAACCATAATGGACCCTACCAATTACAATGTATTCAAGGGTGAATTTCTTGCTATCCGCGCTTATATGCATTTTGAATTGATGCGTCTTTATGGTTATGGGAATTGGGCAAACCGAAAGGCTGAAGTAGATGCCAAATATGCCGTACCTTACGTAACGGAGGTATCAAAGGATCCAGTTGCTCAAATCAAAACAACCGAATTCTTCAAGTTGCTTATTGCCGATTTGGAAGAAGCCGCCAAATATTTAGAAGAAGATCCTTTGACTTGCAAGCATGAGTGGAGTTATTATGCAGACCTTAATGCTGATGGATTCTACAATTATCGTAACCTTCACCTCAACTACTATGCAGTGAAAGGCTTGCTGGCCCGTGTGTATATGTGGGAAGGTTCCAATGATAGCAAGGCAAAAGCATTGGTAGCTGCGTCAGAAGTGATTGACAATTATTTTGCCAATAGTACCCAACTTGACGTATACAATACAATGCGCTGGATGGCGGATAATGATTACAATTATTATCCAGGTATGGCCTTAGAGCAAATCTTCGCTTTGAATGTCAATCCTGAAACTTTTGCAAACCTTACTGCTGCCTATTTGAAAAGTAATTATATGGATACAGACAAGGATGTATACTATCTGTCTACAGCCGATGCATATGCCATTTATGAAAACAGTAATACCGATTTTCGCTTTACCAAACTTCTGGCGAATCATCCGGAAGGTAATAATGCAGGATATGCACCATTAAAATTGCAGCAGAACACTTCGTACAATCAAAATTATAGCTATCGTGTTCCTTTGATTCGTATGCCCGAGATGTATTATATTGCAGCGGAATGCCATTTAGCAAATAATAATGTGACTGAGGCTTTAGAACTTTTGACTACTGTTCGGAACCAACGTGGTGTTTATGACGAACTTGATGTATCCATGAGCATAGAAGAGGCCATGGAAGAAATCAAGAAGGAATACCGCAAGGAATTTCTTTGCGAAGGAGTGATGTTCTACTATTATAAGCGTAACGGAATCGATATTTTGCCAAACAGTGAAACGTCCATGACCGATGTAGAATATGTATTGCCATATCCCGAATTTGAATTACAAAACGGTCGTATTCAGTAAACAATTAAAAGTAATCACGTATGAAAAAGTTAATATATCAAGCATTAATGATGACGGTTGTTCTAATGATTGGCGGCTGTTCGGAAAAGGAACTTGACATTTATAATGTGCAGGAGAATGCTATTCGTTTTCCAGGCATGAGTGGTGATACCTATATGAGTGGGTATAGTAGTGCTGATGACTTATATTATGGAAGTTACTCATTCATAGATAATCCAATGGCCGAATGGGAGGAATACCGAATACCTGTAAATATAATAGGTATGCTTAGTGAAACCGATCGTGCCGTAAACGTCAAGGTGATGGAAGAAGGCACTACAGCTCCGCTAAACGCCTATGAAATTTTGGAAGGTATCATTCCTGCCGGTGAACGTGAAGGATATATCCTGATCAAAATAGCTAACACAGAAGAATTGCTTACCACAAATTATCAACTAACATTGCAACTTCAGGCTTCTGAAGATTTCAAATGTGGCCCGAAGGAATATCTTACGGCAGTATTGATTTGGAACAGTATTCTTCCTGCACCGACTAACAATAATCTCAAGCGAAGTTATAATATGCTTGTTGCCGGAGAAACAAATTTCATTTCAACATCGATAAATTCCTATTCTACCAGTGCACATTTGGCTATCGTAGATGCCTTAGGTTGGGATGATTGGGGAGATGCTACCGTACACGGTTCTCAAGCAAACACGGCAACTTATGATAATTATTACAATTATCTTCCAAGATATACTTGGATTTATCAAGGTGAATTGTACAAAGCATATGCAAAGAAGCTGGATGATTACTTGAAGGCATACGAAGAAGAACACGGTGAACCTTTATTGCACAATGGTGGTAAATTGATAGGGCAACCTGTGCAGGCCAGACAATATTAAAAAGACGAATTATGAAGAAAAATAATATTTTAGCAATCACGCTCTTCACAATATTTGCTTTGACAAGCTGTTATGAAGACAAAAGTACGCTTCCCGAAAATTCTATTGACGGTGTTGAACTGAATATTACAGACGAAGAGAAAACAATCCGTGTGGGGTATAAAGAACAATTGGACATTGTACCAAACTTGACTCGAAACGGAAAAGTCGATGATACCGGATTGATTTATGAATGGGCCATTAACATGTTGCCCGGTTGGAGTAAAACAGAATATGAGGTGATTGGTACTGAAAAAGAATTGCATACAGTATTGAGCAATGATATTAGCAATGATTCTTATTATCTCCGCTTATTAGTGACAGATACCCATAATTATGACTTGCAATATTCATTTCTGTATGAAGTTTATGTACAGCCATCTATGCTTGACGGCCTCTTGATTTGTGATACTAAAGACGGTCAAACTTCCGACTTGAATTTGATCATGAACAAACAATTAACTTCATTCTATAACAAGGAAGAAAAAGTATTCCGGAATATTCTTGAAGGTAAAGAACATTCTGGTTTGGTTACATTTATGGCTCCTGCAAGTTCCGGTTATTATCCTGGCACCAATATGATGTGGATAGTAGATGAAAATGGGAAGGCCGGCATGTATGAAACAGTAAATTATACGTTTTCTGGGATGAATGCATGTTTTCCGGTTTACCAACCGGAATCTGTCAGTGCTGTTATGCGGGCAGGGCAATATATTTGTTCGGTTACTGATATGGGATTCTATGCCGTAAATTATGTGAACTTTACAGCATCATATTTTGGTTGGCCTAATGCTTCTGCAAGTGCGTATTCTATAGACAATGGAATTTACGCAGCTACTTCAGCCAGTATGATTGACAATGCAAGTTATGCATTGGCTGCTTGGTTCTGCAATGAAGCGGATGCCTTCATATCCGGAGATTTTGTATATACAGGAGCTACCGCTGTTCCGTTCAACAATCCTGCAGGATACGATCTATCCAACAAACATGCAGTGTGTGGTGGAATGTCGGTAAATGAAATTACTCCAACCTTTTTATTAAAGGATGATGTAACTGGTGAATATACTATCTATACTCTTTCACGCCAAAAGGATGCAGAAGGGGAATGGGACGCCGATTGGAATTGGATAGAAACAGTGCCAGCTGTTGATTCCTCCATAAAGGCTCATGCTGTTCCATCTGAAGGTAAAGCTTTACTTGATAAAGCCGTTGCCACCCAATTCGCTTGTTTGGAGAGTATTTTGTATGTAGCTACTGAAGAAGGAGTCTATACCATTAACTTTGCAGGTGCCCAGCCTACCATTAACAGTACGGCACAATTCTCAGCAACAGGAGAGAAAATTACAGGTCTGAAGCTCTATCAGCAGGGCATGTACATTACTGCTTATGACAATGTTATGAATCCTGAAGCATCGGATTTGGGAGGTTGGGAAAAGCTCGACTGGAACAACCGTGCAGTAGTGATAACAACCCAGAAAGGAGATGAAGGGGTAGTTTATGTAGTACCTATGATTCAATTCGGCACTGGTAATTTGGATAAATCAGCAGCTTTGCGTTACGACGGTTTCGGCCGCATCTTGGCTGTATCAGCTACTTGCTATTAATAGAACGTGTCATCCTGAACATAGTGAAGGAACTGAATGCATAAACAAACGCTTTTCAGATTCTTCACTTCGTTCAGAATGACATTTTATTGTCATATAATCTAATACATTTATTCTACTTCATTATGAGTACACCTATTGTCGAAGTGAAACACCTCTCTCACCGTTACAGTGTGGACTGGGCGATTCGCGACATCAATTTCTCGGTAGAGAAGAAAGGAATCCTGGGACTTTTAGGCTCGAACGGAGCCGGTAAATCGACCACCATGAACATCATCTGCGGTGTGTTGAATCAAACAGAAGGTGATGTGTTCATCAATGGCATCGACCTACGTAAGAATCCGGTAGAGGCCAAGAAACACATAGGTTTCCTTCCGCAAAAACCACCTTTGCATCCTGACCTCACCGTGGATGAATATTTGGTGCATTGTGCCGTATTAAGACGGATGCCGTCCAAGGAAATCCGTAAGGCTGTGGAATATGCCAAGGAACGATGTGCCATCAGTCATTTCAGTAATCGTCTGATTAAGAATCTTTCGGGTGGCTATCAACAGCGTGTGGGTATAGCACAAGCTATTGTCCACAATCCGGAGTTTGTGGTGATGGATGAACCGACTAACGGCTTGGACCCGAATCAAATTTTGGAAATAAGATCGTTGATTAAGGAAATTGCTACCGATCATGCTGTTTTGCTTTCTACACATATCTTGTCGGAAGTTCAAGCTACTTGCAAGGAAATCCGTATGATTGAACATGGAAACATGGTTTTTGCCGGAACCATGGAAGAATTTGACAACTATGTGGTGCCTAATAGCCTGAATGTGACCTTGGGTAATCCTCCTACTATGGATGTGTTGGCTCAAATACCGAATGTTCTGAATATTGAGCAGACCGGTCCGGGTATGTTCCGTATCCGTTTCAAGGGAGACGACACCATTACGGAAGATATTGTAGCTACCAGTGTTCAAAGCGGTTGGCGCTTGCGTGAAATTACAATGGAACGTTGTTCGCTGGATGTCATATTTGCACAGCTTTCCGGAAAATTAAAGAACAATATAGAACAATAAACCATGAAGATTCTTTTACGTATAGCACGTACCGAATTGGCGATTTTGTTCTATTCGCCTATTGCATGGTTTATTTGGATTGTTTTTTCCTATATCTGTGCTTCGGATTTTGTTTCTAATTTTGAAAGTGCGATTAGTAACCGCGAATTACATGGCTATGGTGACTCAAGTAGTTTGACTTACAGTTTGTTCTTGAATACGATAGGGGGCTATTTGCAAGGTATTGTCGGCAATCTTTATATCTATATCCCGTTGCTGACGATGGGTCTTTTGAGTCGTGAAACGGCTTCCGGTTCCATTAAGTTGCTCTATTCGTCGCCGGTCAACAGTTCGCAAATTGTGTTGGGCAAATATTTGGCTACAATGGTGTTCGGTTTGTGTATGCTGATGGTTCCCGTTCTGGCTTGTTGTTATAGCAGCTTTGCGATTGTCAATTTCGATTGGGCTCCTATTTTAGTTGCTCTATTGGGATTGTATCTGCTCATTTGCGCCTATGCTGCTATTGGGTTGTTCATGTCTTCGCTTACCAATTATCAGGTAGTGGCGGCATTGGGTACTTTGGCTGTCTTGGCCATCTTACAGTTTGTCGGAACATTCGGTCAGGAATATGATTTTGTTCGCGAAATTACTTATTGGCTTTCTTTGAACGGCCGTTCGGAATCGATGATGATTGGGGCCATGCGAAGTGAGGACATGGTTTATTTCGTAGCGGTTATTGCCATGTTCTTGGCGTTTACGGTATTCCGTATCTCGTTCTCTCGCCGTACCCTTGCTGCTTGGCTAAAAGTGGCTTCGTACGCTGTGATGATTCTGTTGGTTATGACAGTTGGCTATATCTCGTCCAGACCGTCAATGATTAGCGTTTGGGATGCTACTTATTCCAAGATTAACTCTATCAGTGAAAACTCGAAGGCTATCCTGAAGGAATTAGAAGGCCCGGTAACGATTACCAACTATGTAAACCTGATGGATAATGCTTCGTTCACCTATTTGCCGTTGAAGATGAAGCAGAATGAACGTTTGTTTGATTCTTATTGCCGAGCCAAGCAGGATTTGGATGTACGTTATGTGTATTATTACGACTGGGCACCCAGCGGTTTCTGTTCTATGCCGAAAATGCAAGGAAAGACCTTGGAACAAATACGTGATTATGCCGTGATGATCTATAACCTTAATCCACGCTTGTTCAAGTCGCCGGAACAGATGAAGAAAATTATTGATTTGAGTGGTGAACAGAATACCTTTGTACGTGTACTGGAAACACAAGATGGTCGTAGAACCTATATCCGTGATTTCAATGACATGCAGAGACAGCCGGGTGAAGCGGAAATTATTGCTGCCATCCGCAAGATGGTAGAAACCCCACCGGTGGTTGCCTTTGTCAAAGGACATGGTGAACGTGAAGTGGGCCGACCGGGCGATCGTGACTACAGCAACTTTGCCGTAGAACGTTATTCGCGTATGGCTTTGGTTAATCAAGGGTTTGACATTGTGGAACTAAACTTGTCGCAATGCGATAGCATACCGCAAAACATCAACATTTTAGTAATGGCGGAAATGCGCCAACCACTGACTGATGCCGAAAACGAAGTGATGGATGAGTACATGGCTCGTGGAGGAAATCTGTTCATTCTGACCGATGTCGGCCGTCAAAAAGCAACCAATCCGTTATTGGCGCGTTTTGGTCTGAAGATGGAAGAAGGCATTCTGGCACAACCTGTAGGCGATTTTACGCCCGACTTAATCCTTTCCAAGTTCAGTGATGAAGTTGCTTCCATAGGTAGCTTGGGGGCATATACCAAGTATAATTACCAAGTGTCCATGCCTGAATGTGTGGCATTGGATACATTGGAACAGGCGAATGGATTTATCCGTATCCCTTTGTTGGAAACTCGAGAAGACGACGCATGGATTGAACTGGAGACCGATAAGCTGAAAGAAAACGAAGTGGTATATAACGAAACTGCCGGAGAAAAGAAACAACGTTATGTCACTGCTTATTTGGCCGAACGTAAGGTGAATGACAAGGTACAGCGCATCATCGTATGCGGGGATTCCGACTGTCTGAGCAATGCGGAGATCTATATGCAGCGTGACGGCTATCATTCGGGTAATTCCGCTTTGATTACCGAAGGCTTCCATTGGCTCACCGATGGTAAATTTCCGGTAGATGTCAGTAAGAAAGCCCCGATAGACATTCGTTTCAATACTACTTCCGAACGCTTTAGTTCTGTGAAACATATATTCAATATAATTATTCCAGGTCTGCTGTTGATTTTAGGTTCTTTCCTATGGATCAAGCGCCATAAACGTTAAAGTGTAGAAGATATGAATTTTAAAATTATAACCCGTATTGCCCGTACCGAGTTGGCTACACTCTTCTACTCACCGGTAGCTTGGTTGCTTTTATTGGCCTTTGCCTGCCAAGTAGGTATTGACTACGGTACAATCATCACTGAAATAGCCAAGATTCCGGTGATGGGTCGTGAAATTACGTTCAGTATTACGGCCGGTGTAGTACTTGGGAACTGGGGACTCTATGAAGCTATTCAAGATACCATTTACCTTTACATCCCGTTGCTGACCATGAACCTGATGAGCCGTGAGTATGCTTCTGGTTCCATTAAGTTACTCTATTCATCGCCGGTGAACAGTATTCAAATTGTATTGGGTAAATTCCTGTCGATGGTTGTCTTTGCCTTGATATTCTTAGTGATTCTGGCTTTGCCAATGATTGCATTGGATTACACGACACCCAATATCGACATCCCGTTGATTTTGGCGGCTCTGTTGGCCATGTTCCTGCTTATCCTTACTTATTGTGCAGTAGGGCTGTTCATGTCCACCCTTACTTCCTATCAGATTGTAGCGGCAGTGGCGACTTTCTCTACCCTTACCTTCCTGAATTATATAGGGAAGATAGGACAGACATCTCCCTTCCTGCGTGACATTACCTATTGGCTGTCCTTGAAAGGACGTGCCAGCGAAATGGTGGGAGGCTTGATCTGCAGTGATGACATCGTATATTTTCTGGTGGTGATTGCCATGTTCCTTGCTTTCTCTGTCATCATTCTCAGCAATGAAAAGACGCATCGCCCTTGGTGGAACAGAACCTTGCGTTATGTAGGTGTATTAGCTTGTGCAGTAGTTGTTGGATACATCAGTTCCCGTCCTTCAATGATGAGTTTTTACGATGCTACTTACAGCAAGCAGAATACGCTTTCTGAAGCCAGTCAGAAGGTGATGAACCAGTTGGAAGGGCCGATGACCATTACGACTTACGTGGATTTGTTCGATGGTGAGTTTAGTGATGCCTCCCCTCAAAATCAGTTGGCAGACAGAACTCGTTTCAAACAATATACCCGTTTCAAGCCTGAAATCAAGATGAAGTATGTCTATTACTATACGACACCTACCGATTCGGCTTTCTGGGCCAAATATCCGGATATGACCATTGAAGAAGTGGTTGCCGATGTGGCAAAGAAAAAGAAAATCAATCCGAAGAAACTGGTTACAGCAGAATCACTGAAGGATGAAATAGATCTGAGTGAAGAAAATTACCGTTTTGTACGCGTCATTGAACGCGGTTCGGGAGAAAAAGCCCGTTTGCGTTTGTTTGACGACATGTTTCATCATCCGAATGAAGCGGAAATCTCTGCGGCCATGAAGAAGATGTTGGTCGACCCTGTGAAGGTCGGAGCATTGGTAGGACATGGCGAACGCTCCATCAAGAAAGGTGGTGACCGTGACTATTCCATCTTTGCCACTCGTCAGCGAATGCGTAACTCCATGATTAACCAGGGTTTTGATGTGTTGGAAGTGAATTTGGCAGAAACCAAGGACGTTCCCGAAAGTATCAACATCCTACTTATCCCGGAAATGCGTCAGGCCATGACCGATGACGAACTGGCTGCCATTGACCGTTTCGTGGAACGGGGCGGCAACTTGGTTATTTTGGCCGATGTAGGTCGCCAGGAAGTAATGAATCCATTATTGGCCCGGTTGGGGATGCGCATAAAGGACGGACAAATCGCCCAACCCTCTCAAATCAATCCTTATCATTTGGTATTGAGCCGTGGTACACAGTTGGCAGCAGATACCCTGAAAGGACCTTATCGAACCATGCGAGGCAATTTGAGCTATCATGCTGTAACCATGCCGGGAGCCGTAGCCTTGGAGGTAGTGGATACAACCATATTCAAACCAATGGTATTACTTGCTACGGATACGCTTCAGACTTGGATAGAAACAAAAACAACCGATTTCATAGAAGAGACTCCGGTTTGCGATTCCATTGCAGGAGAACGGATTGCCAGCTATCCTACTGCAGTAGCCTTGACCCGTATGCATAACGGAAAACAACAACGATTGCTGGTGCTGGGTGATGCCGACTGCTGGAGTAATGCCGAACTGATGGCCAGTCGTAAGGGAATCAATGCCCATAATTTTCCAATGATTCCGAATGCATTCCGTTGGTTGTGTTACGGTGAGTTCCCTGTATCATCACCACGTAAGCCACATCGTGATAAAGAGACCTCGATGACTCCGATGATGATTCCTACCATCAAGAATATCTATTGCATCGGTATCCCGCTCGTGATAGGCTTGATTGGTACTGTTGTTATCATACGTCGTAAACGAGAGTAATTTTCCAATCATATCATTTGTCATTCAAAAGAGCATTATAACTATCACTCTAACAACCGAAAGGAGGAAGAATCTCGGGAACACCCACTTTATGTTACCGAGATTCTTCTTCCCTTCGGTCGTCTGAATGACACTAACGGGAAATTCGTCATTGGTAGTGTAGCTCAGGATGACACTTTTATTAATGCAACCCATCTATTTTTGTCTTCACCACTTCCTTTTAAACTTCTTTAACTCTATAATATTTGCATCATTACGAAAACTTCGTAGATTTGCGAAGAAATCGTAAACAA
>CAZFDP010000025.1:0-14824 GCA_964518185.1 uncultured Phocaeicola sp.
CTCTCTTCTGTTCTTTTGTTCGACCATCCACAGCCAACATCTTTCCTTTTTTGATTTCTTCTTCCATGCATTTATTGGTTAACATGTTAATAATTAAATTTTTGTAAATTTCTCGGGACGTATTGGACTATCCATATATACGCCCTCAGACGGCATGTCATCTGCCCGTTGACCCGTGTCCCCGTCAATGAAGATACGGTATTGCAACAGGTAGACGAATTCTCTTCCAGATGTGACGTGTATAATCCGCACCGCTTCTTCGTCATAATGTTCTATCTCAGCTACCAATTGTCCCAGCGGCAACAGACAAGGAGTGGTTGAGCCGTCTTCATTCAGCCACGATAGCTTGTGCATGAAACAGAATGAAGCTAATCCCCGAAGACTCAGTTGCAAGGTGACTTCAGGACAATCGGGTTTGATTATAGCCATTCGTCCCCCACTTAGCACAAGTTTGTATTCACAACCGTCACTGCCTAGTAGTTTATAGATAATCTTTAAGACGGAACTTCCGTCATTTTTATTCCTTCTAATCATACTTAATACTATCGTTCATGATAACTGGACGGCATCCCGTCCGGTCGTTTGTTGTCAGGAATACAGACCGCAACTGTCATTGGGACTAACATAACTCTGGTTAACACAGCAATAACCCTCATCGTATGCCCCACAATTCCGGCAGATTCTTTCATAACGGAAAGTGCGGTCAAAATTTGTTTTTAGAAATTTACATCTGTTTTTCATAAGTTCATGTTTTAGTGGAGACGGACATTCCCGTCTCCATGGTTAATAACTCAATTCTTGATTAAAATACCCAATCCTAATCCACCTAGGAAAATAGCTGCTGCACCAGCAATCTTGAAGAAAAGGTCATTTGAAGACTTATCCTCAACTAGTTCCGGGTGTGGAACGGATTTACTGTTTTCTGCCGTCTTTCTATTTTTTTTAAACAATTTTCTGGCCGCTTCTCTTCGAGCTTCACTCTCCCTTTCTTTTTTTTCTTTCTCCAACTTTTCTTCTTCCACGACTTTGGCAAATAGTTTTTCAACTTTCAAATCATTGTAAGTCTTTGCAAGCTTTGACTCCGTAAAGTCGATGCAGAAATTACCAGGTGGCACATCGTTTTCCAATACAATGGATGACGAACATACTATGCGTGAGTAATCTTCCGTATAGCTTATACGATTGCCTGATTCAACATGCACGACGGTATAACCATCACGCAACATTTGCACCGCAGTTTCACGATTATAGAACATACGCTTTCTGCGGGCCTCTTTAGTAATCCACTCTGCCCGGCATCGGTACAGATATTGGCATGTGGACACCAGGTTACCCAACGGTTTCTTCTGACCGTCCTGTTCAAGTTGATAGAACCATTGTTCTTCACGAATAATGGTTATCGGTTCACTGGCACCAACAACCAAGAATTCATACTTGGTTGAATTGGTTGATGGAACGAAATATTGTTTTTTGTCTTTTCTCATATTACTTCCTTTTTATTACGTTGCAAATATGACAAGATTTAGACGAATGGCCTATGATATTTAGGCCAATTTTTAGAGTGGCCTAAGAAGACTAACTTTTATAGGCCAAGTCTTAAAAAGACAGTTATTTATTAGTAGAAATTAGTATCTAATTGTTAAATTTGTATTTTAAAACATCATATATGGATTATAAAAAGAAACAGGAAGCCATATGCAAATTATGGCAAAACAAGGTCTTTGATACGGCATCGACTAAGTATACAGACAGAAATTTTCCAAAGGAAGTATTAGGATACAAAGATGGAAGATGTTCCTTTCAAAAAGTAATTTATGGAGAGGCAGGGAAAGATGGTGTCAATATAATATGGAACAAGTTAAAGAAATATTATAAAACTGATGATGATTTTTTGTTTGCACTAGCAAAAGTAACAGATTATTATGATAAAATTCTGTCTGATGTTGGTACAAGCATAGCAGCTTATGATTGGATTTCTAAATATTGGTTTCTTGGAGAAATCCCAACACAGGATAGTAAGGTTGTCATGCCATCTATGTCAGATAGTTATGACTATGATTACAAAAGTTTGCTTTTTGCGTATTCCTTCTGCCGCCAATTACTAGAAAATAATAGGCAATATACAATATTAGAAGTTAAAAACCTATTTTGTAAGAGTTTGACCGAAAAATTTCCTACTTTAAATTTGTATAATTTAAATTCATTTACATCTGTAGTTGAAAGAAAGGAATTTTCTATAAGTCTTTTCTGTGCATATATAGGTTGTATCTTATTCCATCTTAAAGAAAAAGAATTCAAAAGATTATTGCAACCTTGGACAGAGGATACATTCTGGGTAAACACATTGGAAAATACAAAGGAAGCAAGACCTGAATATTTTTATATGTTGAAGTATATAAAAGAAGCTAAGGCTTATTTTATGGTAAAATCAACTTTAAATCATTTACAGGAACAGGATATATATTCTTTGGGTGCGGTAGGTATAGGTGAATCTCAGAATGAATTGTTTATGACTTTTAATAATGTCATAAATATTGAAGTGTATGATTTAGACCTATCCGGTACCGATAAAATGAATTTATATAAAAAAGGTAATTTATCATTTCAGTTTAAGAGAATAGATATACATCCCAATGGAAAAGGTATGTATATTCATGAATGGAATTATATCATTAGTAAAATAGTCACGTCACAATCTTTCCAAAATAAGATTGATTCTATATTTGTTGAATTCTCAGAAAAAATGGGTGTTGGCATTCCTGTAGATTCTTTAGTTGTTGAATGTATTAAAACAAAGAAACATCTTTTATATAAATTAAAAGACTCTAAAAATCAAGAATTTTGGATAAAGATAGAACTGTCAGATTATCCAGAACTTAATATTATACAACCTAGTCATAGAATGTGTTTTTTAGATGACGGAAATTCTCATTTTATGACTTGGCCTACTATAGATTTACGTATAAGTATGAATGATGTTGAGAACATTTCTAATGAAGATATTGCAAATTTGCTTGGATTAAACAAGGCCGATAAATAATATTAAATTAGGTGCGTCTATATTAAGATGCACCTAAACTCTATTTTATTGTATCATTCGAACAATTGGATAAATCGTCCTAATAAACGGGCACCAAACCAAGGTAAATCGTCATAATAGACAATCCTGTTATTACCCAGGATATAAATATTATAGACCTTATACCTGCATTTCAGTTTAACAGCTGTTACTGGTATTCGGTAAACCTTTACAGTTGTATTCAGGTAATCGTCATTTTCGGGTATGCCTTGTTTCTCCAGTGAGAACCATTTATCTATAATATCAGCATTGCCTCCCAAGCATTCTTTCAGATTCTGCAAATCAAACGCTTCCGCTTGTTTAGCAAACAGGCTATAGAGCACATTGTCATAGCATATATCACCTTCTATATCAGAAATCTCCTTTTCTGCAATGTCCAAGGAACAAAATTCCTTCACCGATTTTGATTCCGTCAAATTGTATTGGGTATAGGATTGGAAATACCCCGTACCTTCGCATTGTGGACAAGTAACTTCTTTTTTACCTTTGCAATTGTAACATGTACCCTTTCCGAAACATTCCGGACATTTTATTTCTCCTTTACCCCTGCATTTTCCGCAGGTACCTGTACCACCGCATGCCTTGCACGTGAAATCACCTTCACCATCACAATGGGAGCATACGCTGTCGCCGCCGCATGAATTGCAGTTCCACCCACCGTCTCCGTGACAATTGGAACACCTGATTTCACCGGACCCTTTGCAACGACGGCATTCGACAACATACCGGCCTGTGCCGTTACAAGCGTTGCATTCCTTACCGGGTGCATACCATCCGCTTCCGCCACATCTGTTACACTCATCGTCAATATAATTGCCTGTACCATTGCAGTCAGGACAATCAATCGTACCATCCCCGTCGCAATCGTCACAGGTCACCCAACCGTCATCACAGTCAGGGCACACACCGCTCCCTTCACAATTTTGACAAATATATCTGCCTGTACCATTACAAGAGACACAATCCAAATCACCCCCACATACGAGGCAGGTAACTTTTTTCTTACCGTTGCATTCATTACATATACCTGTCCCCGAACAAACATGGCACTTAACCATCTTGTCACAGTCATGTACTTTCACTGTACCTTTCAAAATTCCTGAAAATGTGTCACCATTCTGATGAGCTGAATATTTAAGTTGGTTATAAGTAAACTGGTGCAATTCTACCGGTTCGGGCTTATAGACAAGTGATGTACCTGGCTTAACCAGGTCATGTAGTAAAACTTTGGATTTTACGTTCAAAATCAGAGCCTTCAGTTCCTGATAATGAAGAACAGATACGACGGAGCATGACCCGGTCAGGTCAGTATCTACTGCCTTGCTGGCTTCCTTTAAAAGTTTCCCGCTGTCCGCTACCGTCACCCCCTTCAATTCTGTAAGGGAAAAACCGGTAAGAACTTTAGATTTCTTCAACATATTTGAGATATTTGATTATTGCGTAAAGATAACGATAAACAATGGTTTGTCGAAATAATTCAAACGCATTTATATGTAAACACGGAAATGAACTCGCCTCCTATTCATAGGGTAGTACCTTGAATAGGAAATCCAGACAGTCTCTATTTTCTCAAGGCCTGTACACTTTCCGTATCATTAGAAGGTGGATTGCTTAAATTCGCATTGAACCCAATACGTCGGGTCTTATAAGCTTTCTGACGCTCTATCTTTCCGCAAACAATCTCAAGAGCTTTTTCAAGAGTGTCAGTCAACTCTTCAAAATGCAGGCTGAACAGGTCAAGCATCATCCGCTTGTTCGTGAAATAAAAGGATGTCCGCAGCTTGAGGTTGTCATTGAAGGCCAGGACAATGCAATGATTTTCCTTGTCAGTATTGACCTTATCAGCAGTGAAGGTCTTATCTTGGATATCCAACTCTTCATAGTCTTCGTCACCGCAGCAATAGGATATTTCGCATTCTGCATAGTTTTCGTGAACATTGAATTCAGCGATAAAGTTGCATTCGTTGAATTCAAAGATGACGATACCATCTTCCAATTTGCATTTTAATCCTTCTTCATGAAGGTACTTCATGAGAGCTTTTCTCATTTTACAATGGTTTCCTATAAAAAATAGACCTTTCCAAAAGCCAGTCATCTTGCGCAATTTACCAATTCTCATATCCAAATTAAATAAGCGTTATACAAATGTCGTTAAAAGGTGAGTCCGGAGTTTAGTCATCGTAATGAACGTAACCTTTTATATATAGGAGAATTTTTCCACCTGTTAATCTCATATGCACGGTTGACCATCTGGGGATGTGAATAGAATGTCATGCGGCAATTCTGCTGTATCTTGTTCCACCAGGAATGGTTTTCGTACTTATGGTATTCATCCGCTTGTCGAACCAGTTGGTAGCAGTCGTCACCGATTTCAGTCAATCCGGATGTCAATTTGGTCATCATCCGCTGAAAGACCTTTTCCCCCGCTACTGCCGTTGCGCATCTGTCTGCGGAGAACTCACTTCTTCTGGACCAATATTGTAATGCAAGATATATAGGACCAGTGAGGCTGTATGAAATAAGGCTCATCCGTTCACCGAGTTCCCAAATAACGTCAACAACACTTTGATACAATGTGTGCTTGCAGAGTATATGTCCACATTCATGAGCCATCAGGCACATCAGCTCTTCATCGTCCATCTTCTCTATGCAGGAACTGGATATGCAGACAAACGGGTTTGTTTCACCATATGTACTGGCATTCATGATTGGGTCATTATAAACGTATACTTCCGGAGCATCCATACCGATGGTTTTAGCTGTCTTTGCCATGAGTGAAAACACACGTGACATACAACGTTCTGTAGCCTTGACCATATTTGCCAGATTCTCTCCTTTAAAAATACGCTCGTACCCCACTTGCATAACTTTCCGACAAACAGTATCAATGAAAGGGATTGATTGAAGCATCTGGAGGGCTTTCATGTCCTCCGGATGCATAATATCAGCAGACTTTATCATGCTTGCATTCTTTCAGTGTTCAACATAGAATGATACTTCACTCGCATGTAGGCAATCTGAATGACTGCTGGTATGGTTACTCGATAAGCCGGTCCAAGTATATCCCAGACTGCCCATCCACCCATGAGTATCCATCCAATAGGTCCAAACAACACACCGAGACCTCTTGAGAATATTCCCATTCCCATATACATGATGCCCCGACCGATAAGAATACGGCTTACCATTCTCATCACCGTTTCGATGACAATGACAAACAACCGTCTGTTGACAATCTGCAATGCGACCAAAGCAGCGAGCAAACCTGCCTTACTGCGTTCGTAATTACGGATACCACATTCGTCCATGATAGCACGAGCCTGGCTTTCATCCAATTCACCGATTGCCTTTTGGGATACAGCGATAAGCAGCTTCTGCTCCATCTCTTCGGCCGTATCATGTATCAAGATATTGTTCACACGCATACGCTTGCAAACATCACGAACGATGCTTTCGTATGATGGCCCATGGCCTCGGAAACAATTGAGAACTGTATTCCCACCATAACATTGGAGTTCGGCTGCGATGTCTTTCCACATACTTACCATCTTGTCTGGATAACAAGCAAGGTAATTGTCACTATTAGAAAGATTCTCGCTCAAACGAATCTTTCCGTCATTATCATACATGATGATGTTGCAAAGTGAACGCAAATCGTCATTACCACAAAACTGGAGAAATTGGAGGTCAAAATCTGGTCTCATAAAATCAGATATTAAAGAAAACACACCGTCTTTGATGCCCATAGGTGCATTTGGCATTAATGAAGAATAATGAAAGGATTATTTATGGTTGGAATGTCCCATTGGAATGTAGAAACATCCCAACCATAAAGGGTTATTTGAAAAGGGAAAATACTTTCTTAACACCTAATGATGCGCTGATGCCACCACCGATGCCTCCGACAATACCACCCACAACGGTACCTACACCCGGACAAATTGCAGTACCTAATGCGGCACCGGCACTTGCACCTGCCCATCCGCCACCTATACTGGCTGCATTGGAGGTCGTATTTTCTGCAAACTTCCGTCCGGTTATTTTGCCACGGCAGAGGTTGACGGCATCGGGGATAGTGGAACCAATGAAAACAACAGTACTTACAACTGCGTTGGTTCGTGCAGCTTTGGTGAGAACATTAGTCGCAGCGATACCGGAAACTTGTTTACCGGCAATGACAGAAGCTGTCTTTGACAGTACAGACTTTCCGATTTCTGTTTTCATGGCAGTCTGTACCAAAGGTTTGATGGCTTTAGTCGCTACAGCAGAAAAATTACGTCCGACTTGTGTGCGGAGAAGTTGTTGGGCCGCAACTCCAGTAACCATTGTGGTACCACCAGATTTCATAGCCTGTTTAGAAGCCGTTTTTAAAGCGTCTTTATGACTCGCTCCATTAGACTTTGCCGAAAAATAGTTGATAGCGAAAGACAGGCCGCAAGAGAAAGCACAAGCGACAGCTTGTGTGCGGATATCGAACTTGATAGAATCCAAATTCCCAGCTCTAGCGATGCGTACAGCTTCGTCATAGGTATAATGACCCTTGACTACCATCTGTCCAGCCATATTGGGGTCTGTCACGCCAGGTACTTGTCCGTCAATGATACGTCCTCTGACGATACGTACGGCTTCATCGTATTGGTCCTTAGGCACTTCCAATTTCATGCCAGGATATCTGTACTTACCATTTTCGAATGCGGCTTTGACAGACTTGCTTGCAGTGGCACAGTACTTGGTCTGAATTTCGACGCCATTGACAATACGGTCGGGACCGTTCTTGACTTCATCGCCGCATTTGACCACCTGCTTGCCATGGTATCTGTCGTACATGGCGTTCGCATCTTCGGCAGCAAAACCGTGACCGCTACAATAACGGTACTTTTCAAATTGCTGGTCGTTAGTACACTTGGCCGAAGCAACAGCTGCAACACCGTTAACAGTCTCATTGAAATTCTTCTTTGTCATAACAAAACAAATTAAGAATAAATATTGGGAAGACCATCCTATGTTATCCTTTTTGGATTCCTATAGTAGAGGGACCTCTTCCTTTTAATCACCTCTTTCTTTTTTTATTTATTTGAGACTGTCAAAGAACGTTTTCAAGCTATTGCTTTCTGATTACGAGGACAAAGGTAGTGGCTTTTTCCTAATGCTCCAAGTATATTTGTAGGTTGAATGGTTCACGATGTTGTGAACCATTCAACCTATATTTTTCACATCCAGATTTTCCCCTATGGCAAAGTAATCTCCAAAATCTTTGCCCGTAGGATTTCTTTTAAAGACTTTCACTCTAGAACCAACCTTGTATTTGTATTTTTCAATTGGTGGTTGTGATATAAAATAGACTCTTCCTTCTGAGTCTTTTCCTATTGCACCTTCTATTCCTGCTACTGTTTTTAAACTCAACACTTCAGTTTCAAAAGGTTTAAAGTTTTCAAATAGCGTATATCCAACATAATGATTATGAAAATCACCGAGCCATTGAATAATGTCTAAACAAATAATAGCAAGTGCTTTTATAATATAAATATCTTTAGATTTTCTTAAATAATTCACAAACTTTTCAGTCAGTTTATTATTACCCTTTGTGCTTTCTTTATCGTGAGAACCATCTTGGGTATAATCTATAAAAAATTTAAAAGCATCTGCTAATGATGCATGCATATAATGTTCTGAAGAATATTTGATACTGTTTATTTTGTCATCACCTCTTAATAGTTCATGCATTTTATTAAGACTATACCCCTCTGGTATAATATTTTCATTTTCTAATTTAGAAATTAAATTTTCTATTACCATTCTTAAAGGATTAGCTTTATGAATTATCTTATATCTGTCTATATTTTCATTAGACAATAAAATATCAATGAAAACGGCCCCTTCAAGGTTAAATTTATTTATTACCTTAAATGCTTTAGAATACTCTTGTCTAATTTTAAATTCAGGTGTACAGATATTGCTTACTTCTTCCTCTAAATTAGTTAGAAGTTCATCCAAATCCTGAAGATGATAATATCTATTTCTTTTTGATTCTATATTTTCATTAGGACTGAAAAAATAATCACCTTCCATTTCCCAATCATAATCCGCATATTTCTTATTGATGAAACTTCTGTCACGACCTGAAAATAGATAAAAAGGTAGTGGTGAATATTCTTCCAAATGTTTATGAATCCACTGAAAACCGCTAGCAGACATTTCTTTCGGAATTAATTCATTTTCACCAACATTAAAATCAACAATGACAGCATCTATAAATTCTTTGTCTTCCTTTAATATATCTTTTAATTCATTGACCGTTTTTGCTTTCTTATAAAGGTAGCAGTTGTGATTAGCGAATAATTCTTTTCTACTTTCATTATATAATGATTCAATATTGTCATCACACCAAACTACATTGATTACATTGTTTTTCATGATTGTTTTTTTATAAATAAATGAATTTCTGTATTCCAGTCTTTATTTGCATAAACCTCTATATATCCTCCTTGCTGTTCTGCATATAAACTAATCTGATATCCTCCAATACCAGTATGTCCTGTTGTACCAGAGAATACTCCCCTTGTTTTATATTCCTCTGTGCTGATATCTATAGGTTCACCATTATTACATATTTTGATTCTTATGTATCCATTTTCATTATCTTGTAATTGAAAATGAATCATCGGATTAGTTGTGCCATATTCATCAAACTTACCATGTTTATTGGCATTATCAACTATGGAATGAAATATAATAGTTAATATAGTCTTGTTGAATTTGACCTTTTTGCAATTGTCATTCAACGAAGAATCATAAGTTATTTTAATTCTATTAGAAATCTTATTGTTTGATTTTATAAATTCTAATAATTCTTTTTCAATGTCTATTAAATCTTGTTCTATATTCTCAGGCTCTTTTCCAGCCATTTCAATATAAGTTCCAATAAGTTTAAAGGTACCCTGGATATTATCTGTTTTATTAATACATTGGGATATTATCTTATCATATGTATGAATACAAATATTGTTGAGTTGAACAATGTAATTATATAATTTATCATTAAGTGTTGAAACATAATCTTCCACATCGTCTCTTATATCCTGGACAATAGAATATAATGGCAATAAATCTTTACCCTTAAAAGTATCCTCTTGTTCCAAATGCTCCAACATTGAACGTAATTCTTCATATTCAAGATTCTTCTGTTCTGTATTATCATCACAATTTATATATGACTTGATTTTTTCAGTCAATGTTATGACTTTATCAGAAATAAACTTAAGCTCAGAAAATTTTGTTTTCAAATTTAAAACATCAGAGGTATCAAAGAAAGTTTTGAAATCATGTCTGAAATTTGAGAAAGCAGTACGTATCTGCTCTTCTTTTTCCCTTTCTGTTTTGGACTTTACGATTATGAAACAACCTGTTCCTTTTAAATTGTTTCTATAACGTTCCACATGTATATTATTGTTTTTTTCTACTTGTATATAATCAAACAATTCATTTTCTATCGGGTTTCTATAAAACAACTTGTACTCATTACCCTTCTGAAATGAAAGATAGATTAAATCCAAAAGATTGTTTAATATATTAGGGTTGTCAGCTAACTGTTGTTGTACGGTTTCATTTATAATCTCATTGTAGTTTGTCATATTCTTCTCTAATCCTTTAACCACAAGAGTTATTCTATTTACATCATTAGTAAAATGGGGTATATAAATATCATCCTTTCTAATAATGTTGAACGGGAATGAGTAATTGACCATCAGTCTTTTTCCAGTAAATCTATCATTAAAATAACTCTCAGTTTCGGAATATTCAGTACCCCGTAATCTATTTGTGAAAAAATCAGAAGGCTTTATCTCGTACAACGTGTTATAGTTTTCATTTTCAATGATATTTTTTGCTATAAGTGGATGTACTTCTACATGCTCCAACAGTTCACAATAATCTAAAATATGCGGGTCTGCATTTTTGTATTGCTTATAGAGTCCTAATATTAATGAAGAATAAAGTTTAAAATTATCATCACCATAATAATGAGTTAAGGCCTCTCTTTTCAAATCCAAATAACGGTTTTCTTTAGAATAGTAGTATTCTCTTTTTAGGATGATAAGTAATACCATCAATGAATACAATTTTCTTTTAAAAGGAGATTTACCCCATTTCTTCTTAAAACCTTTCTTTAAATTTTTAAACAACTCTTCACGAGTATTATCTTCTTTCTCAAATTTAAATTCAGCCCTCCCACCATATAAAGACCAATTTAAATCTATATCCATAGATTTAAGAATAAGATAGGGGATACAAGGGTCATTGATTGGGAAAGATAATATAGATGTTACTGTATCCGATGATTTGTCTATAATCTCTGTCCATAATTTGAAGCAAAAATTATTTTCTATGTTAACGTTGTCATCAGAATTACAAAAATCAGCTGCCCCTTGAACTAGAAAATCTTCAAAAGATATGTCGATTATGTAATCCTTTTTTAAAATTGATAGTATATTTTTATTAGAAATAAAAGATATGATATCTTCGTGTAAAGATGAAAAACTTTCACTCCTAAAAATAAACCATTTGTTATCTATAGCATTGTTTATAACATCTACTATGGACCGGTCACTTTCATAAAAAGCAGCAAGGAAATTCCAAGAACTATCGATTTTAATCATAATGAAAACCTTCTATTTATTTGAGAACAGAGTTGTATTATGGTAATTGCAATTAGATTATAATTCGCTGAGGGATTGTTTGTCAAAAAATCTAATTTTTCGCAATTAGCTGTAATTTCACAAGTCAGTTTTTTTATATTTTCTTGAGTTCTTTTCATTCGGTCAATACTCATGTCTATCTCTTTTGTCATTTTTTGGGCTTCTTCTGCTATCTTGAGATTTTTCTTAGAAGCTGTGAATCCTGCAATACCAATAGAGATACCGCCAACAGCCCAACCAATTGGACCTAACATTGACAATATAGCTGAACCTGCAGCCATTCCACCACCCCCAACAGCCAATGCTCCACCTCCTAACCATGCCAATGCAGCATTGGTAGCTGCAGCACCGGCTAAAGAGGATATGGCTGTTCCTGTTGCTGCTGTACCAAATGTTGTTGCCATAGCCATAGCAACAGATGGTCCAAATGCTGCAATAGCAGCACCTGCACTAGCACCTGCAGCAGCAGTCCATGTTTGTTTAGAATATGAATCATTAATGGAACTTTTTTTATTCTCATTATTTACTGATTCAATGAATAGACTTATCGATGCTCTAGCATCTGATATTAATTTAATTATTTCAACGTCTATACCAGGCAATCTTTTTATTCTGTTTTCTGTCTCTTCAATTTTCTTAACAGCTATTTTGCGGGTATCATATAATTCTTCTACAGCTTTAGCTGTCTCTTCAACTACTCTTTTACATTTGTTTTGAGCTGTTTCAAGCTTTTGAAGGGCTTCTTTTTTCTTATCTGAATTAAAAAAACTAAACATGTCTGTAAAAAGATAATGGTCTAAATAAAATTGTTAAGGACAAAGATACTTATTTCTATTTATATCTTTTGTATATTATACCTATTTATAGGTTCTTATGAAGTTGAACCATTTTTATATTGGTTAATCATATTGCTAAGTTCATTCATTATTCTTATTCTAACATTTTCTGGTGATAGAATTTGAAGGTAACTTCCATAACTCAAAATTTGTCCTATCACTTCTACATTTGGAATTACTGTGATTTCGAACTCACCGTATTCTCTGCCTTCTTTCCAATCCGGATATAGGATTACCTTTTGCGAGTCATGCAATGGCTTCGTATTCAGTCTTCCAAATGTATAATTGTCCAGTGCCCGCATCCTGATTGTACATAGATTTTCGCCTTCTTCCAATCTTACGCCTACTATGTTGGCCAAATAAGCATATTCATCTGATATGGGAGGTATATATGTACATATAGAACCGGCTCCTTTAATCTCACCTTTTATTCTATCAAGTGCTATACAAAACTTTCTTAATGGCTCTTTACCTTCTCTAACAGATACACCAAATGCAAAGAGTCGACCATTATAAGTATATAACAGATGTGGATGGAAAATAATATCCATAGCCTTTCTGTCAAAAGGTTTATAGGTTATTTTTATAGCCTTTTTACCTTTTATATAACCGGCTATTTCTTTGTATTTAGTGTTCAACTGTGCTTTGAATCGGATATTTCTCAATGGGTCTTTGTCACTTCCTACATATTGATAGTTGGTTGAACGGCCATTAGGAATTTCCAATACGCTATAGCCATTCTTTCTTAATTCTTTAACAACTTCCGGTACAACATGCTTCAGTGTCTTATATAAACGATGTGCTGTAACTTTAGGAACAGACAAAAAACCTTCATCATAATCAGTGAGAATATCTTCATATGATACTTCTTTTCCTGTAACAAGTAAATCATAAAATATGTCCACTAATTCTCCCCTAGCACCGTCGTATGAGAATAAATTGTCCGCCATGTTAGATATGTTTTTCAGTAATATTTTTCTTCTTCAGTTCCTTTATCTCGATGTATTCCCGCTTCATCCCCTCATATTTGAAGCGGATGCGGAGGTCGTTGTTGATGGTCATGATGGCATGTTTCTCGTTACCGTTCTTGTCAGTACACATCATGCCAAAGTCAAGGTAGAATTCTATGGCCTTCCTTGCCTTCTCCGAATCGATACTATGTTCGACCTTATAACCCCTGATTGTATCTGTTGCCATAACTCAATTTTATCTTTTGACACCACTTGAAATCTGTGATTTAAGCTCATCATCAAAGGTTGTCAAGGTGTAGTTTTTAATTTGCCGCCAGGCGGCTTGTAAGCTTGCAGCACTGGAGTACCTAGTGCTTACTCCATCAGGATGCCACTCGGTAATGTCCACTGTGCCGTTATCCTTCACGGCAGCAGTAGCAACCATGTAACCTCGCCATTTGGCTACCCATTCTCCTTCGTATTCCGGATGCTCGTCAAAAGCGAGAACATCACCGATGATTGTTTCTTTCATAGTGTTGTCAGCTTTTTCATAATTTAATTGGTTTCTTCACCGCCGAATGTGAAGTCGGCATCGATGCTTCTTTCCCATCCGTCGATGTCAAATTTAGGTGTGACGGTCACGAAATCGGTTTGTTCGGTCTGACCATTACGCCCGTTAGTGCCCTGTTCAGCATAGTCCGGCCATTCTTCAATCAACCTGGCCTGTTGACAGGATGTAGCGAACAATGCGACCATCAATAGTATATGTAGCAATTTCTTCTTCATATTATTTCCTATTAGGTGAAATTCCTGCCTCCTTCAGATAATTATAAATTGTCTGAAGAGACTTGATACCTGTTATTTCTTTTATCTCCGTTACGGGAGTACCTGCCTTATATAGCTTTAATACAGCCGTTTTCTTTGGTTTGGACATTTTTGTACCTTCTCGACGGCCAAACTTAACTCCACGCTTCTTTGCTGCCTCTATTCCCGCCTGACAACCTTCTACAATTAAATTACGGTTGTATTCTGCCAAGGACGCCAGGATTTGAAGGGTAAACCTACCTATAGGTGTGCTTGTGTCCAAATTATCTTGTAACGACACAAGTTTTATTTCTCTTTTGTTAAATTGGTCACACAATTCCAGAGTTTCTTTTACCGAACGACCTAATCGGTCAAGTCGGTAGATGACAAGTGTATCACCTGGACGGAGATATTCCAAACATGAGGACAATCCTTCACGTTTGTATTCCTTGCCGGAAATCT
>CAZFDP010000026.1:0-14506 GCA_964518185.1 uncultured Phocaeicola sp.
ACCCCTCTCCTTGTCATCCTGAGGAACGGAGTGACGAAGGATCTGAAGACATAAACGTGGATGCAATCAGATCCTTCGCTGATGCTCAGGATGACAAGAGGAAAAGGATGACATGAAGTAAGAATGGTGGGATGTATTTTTGGAGAGAGTAAAATAATTAAAATAAATGACAGACGAAAAGAAATCGTGGTTGCAACGTTTCATCCTGTGGCGCGAAAAGCACATCAAGGAGAAGAAGTTTGTATTGATACTGAGCTTTGTGGTGGGGATACTTACCGCACTTGCAGCTAACTTGCTGAAGTTCCTGGTGGAATACATCAAGGAATTCCTTACCGAAAACTTCGATTCTACAGGAGCCAACTGGCTCTATTTGGTGTATCCCGTTATCGGTATTTTCCTGACGGGGCTCTTTATCCGTCATGTGGTGAAAGATGACATCAGCCATGGGGTGACCAAAATTCTGTATGCCATATCGCGCAGGCAGAGCCGTATCAAGAGGCATAACGTGTGGTCGTCCTTGTTTGCCAGTTCCATTACCATCGGTTTTGGGGGTTCGGTAGGAGCCGAAGCGCCCATTGTGCTTACCGGCTCGGCCATCGGCTCTAATTTGGGGAGCATCTTCAAGATGGAGCACCGCACACTGATGCTCTTGGTGGGATGTGGGGCGGCTGGTGCCGTATCGGGCATCTTCAAGGCACCCATTGCAGGGTTGGTGTTCACCCTCGAAGTACTGATGATAGACATGACCATGGGCTCGCTGGTGCCTTTGCTCATATCGTGTGTAACGGCAGCTACATTGTCGTACATTCTTACAGGCTCATCGGCCATGTTCGAATTCCACATGGACGAACCCTTCCTGATGGAACGTATTCCTGCCGTAGTGATTTTAGGTATTTTCTGCGGGCTGGTAGCCTTATACTTTACCCGCACCATGAACTGGATAGAAGGTATCTTCCGCAAATATAGCAATCCCTACATTAAGCTACTTATCGGGGGAAGCATGCTGAGTGTGCTCATCTTCCTTTTCCCCTCGCTCTATGGTGAAGGGTACGACACCATTCACATGTTGCTCAACGGTACCACCATACAAGATTGGGACATGGTGATGAACAACTCCATATTCTCGGGGTATGGAGGCTTGTTGTTAGTATACTTGGCGCTGGTCATTCTGTTCAAGGTCTTTGCCACCAGTGCCACCAATGGAGGAGGCGGATGCGGGGGTATCTTTGCACCCAGCTTGTTCTTGGGATGTATTGCCGGATTTGTGTTTGCCTACTTCTGCAACGGGTACGAACTGGCACCCATCATATCCGACGACTTGCCTGAAAAGAACTTCGCCCTTCTGGGGATGGCAGGGATGATGTCGGGGGTAATGCACGCACCCTTGACGGGAGTGTTCCTCATAGCCGAACTGACGGGGGGATATGACCTTTTCCTGCCCTTGATGATCGTGTCTGTAAGCGCTTACCTTACCATCATGATTTTCGAACCGCATAGCATCTACTCCATGCGACTGGCCAAGAAAGGCGAGCTGCTAACCCACCATAAGGACAAGGCCATGCTCACGCTGATGAACATAGAAAGTGTGGTGGAAACTGATTTCGAACAAGTGGCTCCCGATATGGATTTGGGTGCCATGGTGAAGGTTATCTCCAAAGCCCGACGCAACCTCTTCCCCGTGGTCGATGCCAGAGGGGTGCTGTTGGGTGTCGTGATACTGGACGACATACGAAACATCATGTTCCGTCAGGAATTGTATCACCGCTTCTATGTAGGACGCTTCATGACTTCGCCACCGGCACGCATCCGCATAGACGATTCCATGGAGGTGGTAATGCGGAAGTTCGATGACACCAAGGCATGGAACCTGCCCGTAGTGGACAAGGAAGGAAAGTACAGGGGCTTCCTCTCCAAATCGAGAATATTCAATACCTATCGGCAGATGCTGGTGGATTTTTCGGAAGATTAAAAAGAAATTCTCTTTCCTTGTCATCCTGAGGAACGAAGTGACGAAGGATCTGAAGACATAACTTGATGAATACAATGACTGGATGTATACAGACCCTTCACTACGTTCAGGATGACACGAAAAGGGGGTGGTTTAAAGTGATAAATATATGGAAAAGAAAGATTTGAGAATCGTATATATGGGTACTCCCGAATTTGCCGTAGAGAGCCTGAAACGCTTGGTAGAAGGGGGATACAATGTAGTAGGAGTGATAACCATGCCCGATAAGCCTATGGGGCGCCATGGAAGCGTACTTCAGGCAAGTCCCGTAAAGCAATATGCCGTATCGCAAGGCTTGAAGGTGCTGCAACCCGAAAGGTTGAAGGATGAAGCTTTCCTTGAAGAACTCCGTGCATTGAAGGCCGACTTGCAGATTGTGGTGGCCTTCCGCATGTTGCCCGAAGTGGTATGGGCCATGCCTCCTATGGGTACCTTTAACCTGCACGCAGCCTTGTTGCCCCAATACCGTGGGGCGGCACCTATCAACTGGGCGGTTATCAATGGCGATACGGAAACGGGTATCACCACTTTCTTCCTACAGCACGAGATTGATACGGGCGACATCATCCAGCAAGTACGCGTACCTATTGCCGATACCGACAATGTGGAGATAGTGTACGACAAGCTGATGATGCTGGGTGGTGACTTGGTGCTCGAAACCGTGGAGGCCATTCTGGCAGGTGCCATCAAGCCCATTCCACAAGACCAACTGATACAACCCGAAACCGAACTTCGTCCGGCTCCCAAGATTTTCAAAGAAACCTGTCGTATAGATTGGAACATAGGCGTGAAGCGGGTGTACGACTTTGTACGCGGGCTTTCGCCCTATCCTGCCGCATGGACAGAACTGGTAGTGCCGGGAGGAAACCGACAAGTGCTGAAGGTATATCAAACCGAAAAAGTCTTTACTACCCATGCCTTGCCTATCGGTGAGGTGGATACAGATGGAAAGACCTACTTCCGCATAGCGGTGCCCGATGGCTTTGTGAAGTTGCTCTCCTTGCAACTGGCCGGGAAGAAACGCATGGATGTGGGCGATTTCCTTCGCGGATACCATCATATGGAAGGGGCAAAGGTAGAATAATCTTCGTAAAATACTGCATCGTAAAAAAAACTTTCCTACGATGCAGTATTTTTGTTTTTTTTCGTTTCTATAATAGAAAGTGTCACATATCATGAACGAAACGGAGTTGGTAAAACGTTGCGGAAAAGGCGATAACCTTGCCCGCAAGCAATTGTACGAGCGTTATGCCGGACAGTTGTTGGGTATTTGCATCCGTTATACGGGCGACAGGGAAGTGGCACAAGATGTATTGCATGACTCTTTCTTGAATATTTTTCATTCCATCGGTCACTTCGTTTCCCAAGGGGAAGGTTCGTTGAAGGCATGGCTCATACGCATTGTGGTGAATGAATCAATCGGGTATTTACGACAACAATCGGTTTCCTTGGCACGCGAAGTGATGATGGATGAAATTCCGGATATAGAAGACCCACCGGAAGCTGAATGGGAGGAAATACCGCAATCGGTCATCATGCAATTCATTCAGGAACTTCCCACGGGATATCGTACGGTGTTCAACTTGTATGTATTCGAGGAGAAGAGCCACAAAGAAATAGCTCGTTTGTTGGGCATAACCGAACGTAGTTCGGCTTCGCAGCTATCCAGGGCGCGGGCGTTGTTAGTAAAGAAAATCAATCAATATAGAAATAGGTCAGGAAATGAAACAAGAAGATAAATGGTTAGATGGACTTCGTCATCGGATGAAGGATTATTCGGAACCGGTTCCTGAAGGTCTTTGGGCAGACATAGAAAAGGAATTGGAAGGACCGAAAGTCTTTCCGATGTGGCGTCGGTGGCAAGCGATAGCAGCTATCGCCTTGTTGGTCGTGGTGTCTTCGCTCACTTGGTGGATGGTAAATTCTCCTGCAACCCAATACATGGAGGAACAATCCATGCAGATAGCCGAAGTGACTCCCGTAACGATGGAGGAACCTCGTGCGCCCTTGTTGGCAGAGGAAATGTCTCAGATAGCTAAGAAGGAAAAAGTAAAATCGGATTCCATCCAGACAATTATAGACATTTGTTATGATATAGAAGAAAATGTAATAGTTCCTGAATATTCTTTGGAGGAAGATACAAGGGAGGAAACTATGGATACCGGAAAACAAGAATCTGAACAGAAAAGGAATCCTGCCTCTACCCGTAGGAAGATAATGGCTCAAAACTTAATGGTGCAATCTTCTAAGAAGAAAACTTCCTCTTGGTCGTTGGGGGTATCGGTAGGGAATGGAGTACTGAATTTGCGGCAGGAGGAAATGCGGGTGAACGAGTCTATTGAAAACTCAGTTCCTCCAGTTTCTGTACCAGATTCCATCACTCAAACTCCGGATAAAGAGAGCCAACAGAAATTGTTTTCGAGAGGTGTTTCGAGAGCTGCCGATATAGATTATGATGCTTTCGAGAAAAAGCATCGCACACCTTTTGTGGTGGGAATGTCCTTGCGATGGATGCTGAATGAGGATTGGGCACTGGAAAGCGGATTGACTTATACACGACTTGCTACGGATTTGTCGGCCGGTAGTATGAAAGGTGAACAGAAACTTCACTACATAGGTATTCCATTGAAGGTTAGTAGGAAGGTATGGGCAGACAATCGTTGGAGTGTGTATGCCGGTGCGGGAGGAGCTGTAGAAAAATGTGTGTCGGGCCGACTGACCGTTAAGGATAAATGGCAAGGGTCGGAAATCAAGCGGAATCTGGATGTCGATGAATTGCAATGGTCGCTTCAGGCATCGGTAGGGGTGCAATATCGGTTGGCCGGACAATTGGGTATCTATGCAGAACCGGGTGTGGCCTATTACTTTGACGATGGTAGTCAGGTGGAGACTATCCGCAAGGAAAAACCTTTCCTTTTCAATGTCCAGGTGGGACTTCGGTTTACTTTGCCAAAATAAAGGGCGCATTTGTGGGGCAATTCTAAAAATATGCCTATCTTTGTGCGTACCTAAATAAAGTTTGATATGAAAACACCGATTATATCCCCCTCTTTGCTATCGGCTAATTTCGCTGATTTGAGGAGTGATTTGGAGCAGATAAACCGTAGTGAAGCCGATTGGTTGCACATCGACATCATGGATGGGGTATTTGTACCTAATATTTCTTTCGGATTTCCTGTTCTTAAGTATGTAGCGCAACTTTCGAAAAAACCGCTCGATGTGCATCTAATGATTGTGCAACCCGAAAAGTTCATCAACGAAGTAAAGGCATTGGGAGCCATGATGATGAATGTGCACTTCGAGGCCTGTCCGCATCTGCATCGGGTAATCCAGCAGATAAAGGATGCCGGTATGAAGGCGGGTGTAACCTTGAATCCGGCCACTCCAGTATCGCTCTTGGCCGATATCATCGCCGATGTGGATATGGTGTTGCTGATGAGTGTTAATCCGGGCTTTGGTGGACAGAAGTTCATTCCGCATACCCTTGATAAGATTCGTGAACTGCGTGCATTGATTGAACGTACCGGTTCTCATGCCTTGATAGAAGTGGATGGTGGTGTGAACGAAGAAACCGGCAAGGCTTTGATGGAAGCGGGTGCCGATGTACTGGTAGCCGGAAGTTTTGTATTTTGCGCCTCCGATATGGCTGAGGCCGTGCATCAACTGAAGAATTTATAATGGCTATACACTCCTTAAAAGCCTATCCCATACTCCGACTGACCATTCCCTTGGCAGCCGGAGTCTTTTTTGCCGGTACTTTCCCTTGTCTTTTCCCGATGGGGGTGTATGTGGCGGGAATCTTGTTGTTGGCGTTGGCTTTGGGGAGGATGGTTTTTGGGAAAAACTATGAATACAGATGGATGTTCGGTGCGGGTGTCTTCTTGTTGTTCTTCTTGTTGGGAGGCCTGCGGATGGCATATCAATGGCAACAAGTAAACCAAGTATGGCCGGAAGAAGAACGTACCTACCAAGGGGTAGTACAGGAGATACCCGAGGAGAAAGCAAAGACCATTCAATGCAAAACGATGCTTTCGGATGGACAAAACGTCATTTTCTACCTTGCAAAAGATAGTTTGGCACATACCGTTTCGATGGGCGACCGTTTGTGGGTACAGGCACGAATCCGTCCTCCCATGAATACTGGCTTTACGGGCGATTTTGATTATGCTTCCTATTTATTGCATAAAGGGGTGGGCGGTACATCGTATGTCCTTTCGGGGAGTTGGATGAAAAGCAAACAACCTGCTATGTTAACATGGAAGCAACGGGCATTGGAAATACGACAAAGAATTGTAAGTTGGTATAGGGAATGGGGGATTGGTGAAGAGCAATTGCCCGTATTGTCGGCATTGACCATAGGACATAAAGAAGACTTGAGTGATGAAATAAGGGAGGCCTATTCGGTGGCAGGTATAGCACATGTATTGACCTTGTCGGGTATGAACGTTGGTTTCTTATGGATGCTGATAAGTTTGTTGCTGAAACCATTGGAAGCAAGCAAACCTTTACGATGGGTAAAATGGGGACTTTCTACCGGATTGTTGTGGGCATTTGCTTTCATTACAGGTTTGGAAGCATCGATAGTGCGTGCGGTCATCATGTGTATGTTGATGGAAATGGGACGGATGGCCGGTGGAAAAACCCTGTCGATGAATACCTTGGCGGTAGCGGCTCTTTTTATGCTATTGTATAATCCTTTTTATTTGTTCGATGTAAGTTTCCAATTGTCTTTTTTGGCGGTTCTTGCTATCCTGTTGGTTTATCCGTCTTTACAGCGGAAATGTCCTACAGAAAACCGTTGGCTAAGGGGAGTGTGGGGAATACTTTCCGTGTCTGTAGCAGCGCAGATAGGTACCGCTCCATTGGTGATGTATTGTTTCTCCAACTTTTCGGTGTATTTTTTGTTGGCTAATTTGGGGGTGTCTCTATGGGTACCTTTTATCATCTATACGGCTTTGGGTACCATGGTGTGCTCTTTCATACCTCCCATACAGGAATGGGGAATTGCCTTGCTCGACAAGCAAGTGGAGCTGCTCAATGCTTTTGCTTCATGGATTAGTGCATGGCCGGGAGCATCGGCGGTTTCTTTCCCTCTTGGAAAAGTGGATGTATGGGGAATATATTTGTTGATGATGGCGGTTATGTGGTATGCCTTTACACGCAAACGGAAAGCGGTTATTGTCATTTTTGCGATAACAACTGGTTGGTTGGGGTTACATTGCTACCTGCTTTTTTGACAATCATCCCCTTTCGTATTCTGTTACTTCACACAAACTCCCATTCTCCTGACATTACAATGTTAAATTTTGAAGGTGTATGATAATCCTTGAAGATTATTTTCCAAACTATAAGCATTTCACCAAAATATTTATAGCAAAGTATCCTACATGCCTACATACCTACATACAGCATTGTATTTCAATGCAATAGACAATGTAGGATACTTTATTTATCCTACATCATCCTACATTGATATATTTTCTGTTATTGGTAAATAAATTCATCAATAGAGGCACACCGTTTATTCGATATATACACTACGTCTTATCTTTGAATACTTATATCCTTATCAGTTCTGCCAATAGCTTGGCAGAGTAGTGCCACCTTGTTGGCAGAGGTGTGCAACATGGTTGGCAGAGTTCTGCCACGCTGTTGGCAATAACAAGCAAAGCATAAGCGGATAAGCACGTATAACCATAAACATTTCCATTGATTTGCATGGCTGAATTTTATTTACTATCTTTGAGGAATAATAGAAAACCAAAGCAATGAATATTACATTAATTAGGAAGGACACAGATGATGCCAAAGAGAAATGGAGCGTCTGTAAATTAGAAAAATGGTTGGAAAAACTGAGTAAAGAGAACAAGGATGGATATATCTCGCAATTACGCCATGTACTTCCCCGTTTGGAGGGAAGCGATTGCCACTTTGTGAATATCGGACGCATTCCTCGTGTATATCCGGTGGTAACCTACCAACGCACTTCCAACGGTGAACACAAATTCAAAAGTTACAACGGTGTGGTGCAGCTCGAAGTGAACCGTCTTTCGGGCTGGGCGGAAGTGGAACACATCAAGGAACAGGCCTCCCTGCTTCCACAGACTTTGGTGGCTTTTGCCGGTTCCAGCGGAAAGAGCGTGAAGATATGGGTGCTATTCTCGTTGCCCGACGGCACCCTTCCACAAACCGAAGAACAAGCTTTGTTTTTCCATGCCCATGCCTATCGGTTGGCGGTGAAATGTTACCAGCCCATGCTTCCTTTCTCCATCACCTTAAAGGAGCCTACTCTGCAACAACATTGCCGTATGTCGGTGGACGAACACCCTTATTACAATCCCCAGGCGGTTCCTTTCTGCTTGGAGCAACCTTTGTCGCTCCCCGGCCACGAGACTTTTCGCGAACGGAAGCAGGCGGAGGCCAATCCATTGCTTCGTGTCAATCATGATTTCGAAAGCTATCAGACTTTCGGTCAAATGTTTCAGGCAGCCCTGAAGCGGGTGCTTTCCACTTTAGAGAACTGGAAGCGTGGAGACGATTTGATGCCGTTACTCGTGCATCTTGGTGAAGAATGTTACAAAGCGGGCATTCCCGAAGAAGAAGCCGTGCGACGCACCCTGATGCACTACTATTATTATAAGGACGAACAACTGATTAGAAGTACATTCCACAACTTGTACGACGAGATGAAGGGATTTGGCGAACGTCCGGTTCTGACCAAGGAACAAGAAACGGCTTTACGATTAGAAGAATTTATCCATCGCCGTTACGAATTCCGCTTCAACACTGTGCTCGACGACCTTGAATATCGTGAGCGCAACAGTGTGAACTTTTACTTCCGCCCCGTAGACAAACGGGTGCGTAATGAGGTTATTATCAATGCACTGAAAGAAGGACTTCAAGTGTGGGACAGAGATGTGGACCGTTATCTGAATTCCAGTTTTGTACCTCAATACAATCCGGTGGAAGAATACTTGTTCAGTGTAGGCCGATGGGATGGAAAAGACCGTATCCGTCCGTTGGCCGACTGTGTGCCTACCCAACAAGCGCATTGGCGGGAATTGTTTCATCGTTGGTTCCTCGGCATGGTGGCACATTGGCGGGGCATGGACAAGCAACGGGGCAACGCCACTACACCGGTGCTCATCGGGGCACAAGGATTCCGCAAATCCACCTTCTGCCGTATCCTGTTGCCACCCGAACTCCGTTTCGGCTATACGGACAGCCTCAACTTCAGCAGTAAGTTGGAGGCGGAGCGTTGTTTGGGGCGTTTCTTCCTGATTAACCTCGATGAGTTCGACCAAATCAGCGTTACTCAACAAGCTTATTTGAAACATCTGTTGCAAAAGCCGGCCGCCAACCTCCGAAAGCCTTATGGTACAGCGGTAAGGGAGATTCGCCGGTATGCTTCGTTCATTGCCACTACCAACCAGAAGGATGTACTGACCGACACATCGGGCAACCGCCGGTACATTTGTGTGGAAG
Organism: uncultured Phocaeicola sp.; assembly: GCA_964518185.1. Classification (GTDB taxonomy): domain Bacteria; phylum Bacteroidota; class Bacteroidia; order Bacteroidales; family Bacteroidaceae; genus Phocaeicola. The sequence goes on from CAZFDP010000026.1 coordinate 9,494, forward strand.
TGACGGCTCCCATTGATACCAACATTACCATCAACTACGAACAGCTTTATGCCCAAGCCATGCACGAAGTGTTGCACGGTGAGAGATATTGGCTGGACGACAAGGACGAAGCCTTGCTGAAGGAGTCGAACCGCGAATTCGAACAGATGAGTCCATTGGAACAACTGTTCTTCGCCCACTTCGAAGCGGCTTCTCCCTCCCAACAGGATGGCGAATGGATGACGGTAATGGACATATTTAACTATCTTCAATCGAAAAGCAAGGACAAATTGCCAATAAACAAGGTTAATATGTTCGGTCGTTCGCTCCAAAAATGGAATTTAGTGCATAAAAGAGTCACAAAAGGGAGCATCTATTACCTAAAAAAATGCTGAATTCTTGCATTTATGTAGGATAAATGTAGGATGGGAAAAGTATCCTACATGCTCTATTACATTGAAATACAATACTATATGTAGGTATGTAGGCATGTAGGATACTTTATTATAAATATTTTAGTGAAATGCTGTACTATCAGCTATCGATGGATTTTTGAATTATGATGTGGTCCTTAAAAATTGCAAACGTATTATGTTATATAACACAATATGTTTGTTAAATCATATATAAATCCCATAATCTAAAAAATATAACCCATTAATGTTTACAGCCATGAAACGATTCCATTATTTCAGATAAACAAAAAGAAGAACGGCTATGGAAGTCAACAGAATTAAACATAAAAATAATTTACAATAACCGCAAGCACTGGTTAAATGAAGCTGTAAACAATAGGGATTGGGGTATCAAAACACCTCAATCCCTATCGTTATAAAGAAGGCATTACCAACCACCTGGTTCTCCGCCCATACCTTCGCCACCCGGTATATTTGGAACACCACTTGAAGTGCCTATAGTGGTAACTACGCCATTTGAGGTAAACGACTCAAGTTGGGTTCCGCCGCTCCACGTTCCTCCATCATACCATCCGTTCCAGCTATCCGAATAACTTGACAATGTTCCACCCGAGGAAATGGTATATGAAGCATTGGCTTCCATAATAATACTAAACAACATAATTAGACCCTTTCATGCAATAATTTTGGCGGAAAATTTGTTTTGCTACCAAATATTGGTAACTTTGTGGAAAAATATTGCGATATGAAAACGACATCTGTAGCATTAGGTACTTATTTCGAGAATTTTATTCGAATGAAAGTTGAGCAAGGGCGTTACAATAATGCCAGCGAGGTTATTCGCGCCGGCTTGCGCCTTTTGGAGGAGAATGAGAGTCATCTACAAGAGTTGAAGATGGCAATTGCCGAGGGTATTGAGAGTGGTATTGCCACAGGATTTAATGCTGAGGAGCATCTAAAATCACTAAAAGCAAAACGAGCAAATGGCTAAATACCACCTAACCAACAAGGCTGTCGAGGACTTAACTAACATCTGGGATTATACGGTTGATACTTGGTCCGAGCGACAAGCGGACGACTATTACAATATGCTTATCGCATCGTGTCAGAAAATCATCGAGAATCCTCGACTATTTGGCTTAAAGTATGAAGAAATCGCAGAGGGGCTGCACGGATATAGAGCTAACAAACATATCATTTTCTATCGAATCCTCGCAGATAGAGACATCTTGATTATAAGAATCCTGCACCAACGAATGGAACTCAAGCGTCGTATGCTGGAAGATTAAACCTAAATCGCTCGTAAGATAATCTTTATGGGCGATGTTTGTTTTGCGGTTCTACTGACTTACTGACTACACTTTGCTATAAATATTTTGGTAGAATGCTGTACTATCAGCTATCGAGGGATTTTTGAGTTGTGATGTAGTCCTTAAAAAATCTAAATGCGCTTAAGGGATGGAAAAGAATAATAAAATTTGTTTGTGATTTGTTTTATATATATATTTGCACTTGAAATAAAAAATGGAATTTATGAAAAAAATGATTAAATTTATGGCTTTTGTTATGCTTGGTTTGTTTATGATGACAAATGTCCAAAAAGGTACTGCCACTGTGCAGATGTCAGATTTCTTATTGGAAAATGTTGAAGCTTTATCCTCTGATGAAAATGTCATTGATGGGACTCCTTGTAAGGTTATTGGTTATAAGGACATATATCAAGATGGATGTTGGTATAATTGTGCATGGTGTGCAGAGGGTTACTATGTAGTGATAAGTGTACGAGATTGCTATGCGAAGTAGGATTCTACTTTGTCTTATGTTGTTTTGTTGTCCTGTTTTGACAGGGCAACAAATTCGTTTTGAGTTTGATGAAAATAGTAGAATTATAGAAGGGAGATGTAGGGATGTTTTGGCTTTTCTGCAATCTACGTTGGGAAATGACTCAGCAGTTGTTAGAGTGTTTTTGGGTGAATATAAAATAAAGCAATTGCCTGCAAATGAACGTATGTCGCTACAGAAAGAAACACCTCAATTTGTTATTCGCCTTTTTAATTCATCTGGTTATATGGATTTAAGATGTCGCTTGAAAAATATGCGTAATCCGAACCCTGTTCTTTTAATGAAAAAATAATATGTGATATATGACTAAATTGTTTTTGCTTATTTTTTTCTTGATTGTTGGTTGTACAGATAAGAAGCCACATTTTTGTGATGATGTATTGGAAGTTGATTTGAATGATGATTATTCCAAGAAAGATTTAGTGTTGCAAGATTTGATGGATGTTGAATATATACCGTTGGAAACCGCTGATGATTTTGTTTGTGAGGGGCGGGTTCTTGATATTGGAAAAAATCTTATTTTGGTAGGCAATGAAAAATTTGATGGTGAAGTGTTTGTTTTTGACCGAAACGGGAATTTTAGAAATAAATTTAATAATAGGGGGCAAGGTGATAGAGAATATGTATTGATGACAAATGCTCTTTTAGATGAGGAAAATGAGGAGATATTGATAAATGACCCTGCTACAAGAAAAATAGTTGTATATAGTTTGGAAGGGAAATACAAAAGGACTCTTGTAGTTGGTGTGGAATGTTCAATTGTTGATATATTTAACTTTGATAAAGATAAAATTATTTGTGAGGTAGCTCTGTCTCCTGAGTCCAATCATCGTGTAAAAGCTATGGTGATATCTAAGGAAAATGGTGCTGTTCATAAAAAAATAGACCTTTTTTGTGATAAAATCATCCCGACAAGAATAGATAAAGGTCAAATGCGTTATTTTTATAAGTATGTTTCGATTTTATCTTATCAGGACTTTTGGTTGATGACTGAGGCGTCTTCGGATACAATATTCAAGGTGTTGGAAGGCGATGTCTCACCTTTTATTGTAAAGACTCCAAGTGTGCAAGATTCAAAACCTGAAAAATTTTTATTTCCTCGTCTTTTAACAAGTCAATTCTATTTCTTTGAAAAGGTTGAAAAGAAAGATAATTTTTTGAAAGAAAATTTAGTATATAGTGTAGCAGATAATGCATTGTATTGTTATAATATATATAATGAGGATATTAAAGATGATGTTCCATTGAATTTGCAAGAATGTAATACAAAAGATGCTAAAGTGGGGTATTGGTATAGTATGGATGCTTATCGGTTGATCAAACTTAAAAATGAGAAGAAGTTGCATGGTAAACTGGAACTAATAACAGAAGGATTGGATGAGAATTCAAATTCAGTTATTGTTTTGATGAGAGACAAGACTCTCGGAACAAACTTTCAAGCTTCCCTTATAAGTCATTGAACATCAGTACGGCATCATTGTTTTCCTTCATTTGTTAGAATTATCCGGAGATTATTCGTAACTTTGCCATTCAAATAAATGAGGACTTATGTTGACTAAAGTAATAGCGCAAGCAAACATCGACCGTGCCGAAAAGTGGTTCGAACGTGCCGAAAAGATAGTAATTGTAAGCCATGTGTCGCCCGATGGCGATGCCATAGGCTCATCGTTGGGATTGTATCATTTCTTGCAGACACAAGAAAAGAATGTGCATGTGATTGTGCCTAATCAGTTTCCTGATTTCTTGAAGTGGATGCCAGGAGCTAAGGAGATAATTTTATATGACCGATATAAAGATTTTGCCGACCGTCTGATTCGGGAAGCGGATGTGATTTGTTGTCTTGACTTCAATGTGTTGAAGCGTATCGACAATATGGAAGAAGCCGTGAAGAACTCAAGTGCCCGTAAGTTGTTGGTTGATCATCATTTATATCCGGGCGATTTTGCAGGTATTACCATCTCGCATCCCGATATTTCATCGACTTCGGAACTGGTCTTCCGTCTTATTTGTCGGTTGGGCAATTTTGAAGACATCACTCGTGAAGGGGCTGAGTGTATCTATACCGGTATGATGACCGATACGGGAGGATTTTCGTATAATTCCAATAATCGTGAAATCTATTATATCATCAGTGAATTGCTGTCAAAAGGTATAGACAAAGACCAGATATATCGGAAAACATTCAATACCCACACCGAAGGACGCTTGCGCTTGATGGGATATGTACTTTATGAGAAGATGGAAATATTCCATGAATTCAATGCAGCTCTTATTTGGTTGACCAAGGCCGACCAGCGCAAATTCCAATACAAGAAAGGCGATACCGAAGGTTTTGTGAATATGCCTCTTACCATGAAGGATATTCGTTTTTCATGTTTCCTTCGTGAAGACACCGAAAAGGACATTATTAAAGTATCTCTCCGTTCGGTGGGCGATTTCCCATGTAACCAAGTTGCGGCCGATTTCTTTAATGGGGGTGGTCATCTGAATGCATCGGGTGGTGAAGTTTACGATACGATGGATAAGGCTATCGAACTCTTCAAACAAGCACTGATTAAGTACGAAGACCAATTATTAGGCAAAAAATAGTTATTTTAGTATAATACGCCTGGAAATATAGGTGATAATTGCGGATGATTTATTACTTTTGTCGCCGGTTTTAAAGATAGAGAAATGAAGAAATTAGGAATATTGGTAATCATGATGATTGGCTTGGGAATCGCTTTTCAAGCTTGTGATAATTCCAAGACGTATGCAGAATTGAAGGAGGAAGAAC
>CAZFDP010000027.1:0-14484 GCA_964518185.1 uncultured Phocaeicola sp.
AAATTGAATCGTCGGTTTAATTTGCGCATCACTTCCTCAGTCTTGAGAAGTGTGATGGGAGAATTTCCTTGGGGTGATTGTTTAGCTTGTAAGGTTTGCAATTCGATAGAGTGTTCCCACTCAATGAGGAACTGAAGCATAAAGCGGCTCCATTCACCACGATTCAAACCATCTGATGAGTTGTTGTACACTAACGTTACCTTATCCGCTCGTTGTAACAAGCGATAGAAATAGTAGGCATATACTGCTATTTTGTGTTCGATAGTGGTCATGCCGAATGCTTTCCGTAGGTTGTATGGAATGAAAGAGGAATCTCCTCCGCTTTTGGGCAATTGCCCTTCGTTGGTAGAAAGCAGTATCAGATGACGGAAGTCAAGGTTGCGCGTTTCGAGTACCCCCATTACCTGCATACCGATGGCCGGCTCACCATGGAAAGGAATATTAGTTGAAGACAATACTCTGGTAATCAATTTCCTTAGTGTACTTGAATGAACCTTAAACTCACCTTCTTCAATCAAAGAATGAAAGCGTCCTAAAGTAGTGTATGCCTTAAATAAAGATTCTCGGTAAAGTTGGTTAAATGCATCTTTATTTTCGTCTTCTGTATCACTTTGATAAATATTTGCCACTTGCTGAAGGGACTCCAAAAGATAGGCAACCAATGTTTGGTTTCCTTCTTGCGGAGTGAACAGACGACTTAATTGTTCATCCTTTTTCAATTCGCTTGGCAAAGGATAAAAGCGATTGTCTTGGGTAAGTTCTCTCTCCAATCTTTCCGCTTCACTGGTTAGTTGGCGGGTATAGGGATGTTTCAACACGGCTACGACTTGTTCGTAAAGATACCTTCCATTCTTGGAATTGTACCCTTGTATCTGCAAGTCGAGCAAAGCAACCAAATAACTATATACAGGTGTTTGCGAAAGAGGGAAACCCATTGTGATGTTTACATGCTTTACATTCTCAGGTATGGAATGAAGTACAGGCTGCAACAAAGTTTCGTTACATAAAACGACGGCAGTTTCCTTTTCTTGCTCTGTCAGGTTTTCGCGAATCCATTGAGGAAGATATCTGGCTTGTGCATTTTCTGTGGGCGATGCAATATAAGTAATTTCCTTAGGTCCACTCAGTTGGTCGAAGTGCGAAGCATCGATTGGAGAGGGGAATTCTTCCAAATTCCGTTTAATGAAAATACCGGCTTCGTGATGCTTCTTCTTCATATAGAATTCATCATAATCCCAATAGAAAAGTGCTTTCCCTGCATCTCTCAATTTCTTGAATAACTCATGCTCCACTTTATTCAATACATTGAAACCTACAAAAACATAAGTTTCGTAGGGGAGTGCATCCGTATCGAAATTTTCCATGACTTCCCTATACAACATTCCTTCATAAGCTATATTCTGTTTCTTCAAGTTGCCTTTGAAGCGTGTATATATTTCGCCCAATACATCCCACATCGAAATAAATCTTTCCTTTAAGGCTGTACGTCGTTCTATGGAGAAGTTCTGGAAGAATTGTTGGATGGCGGCTTCCTGCTCCTTATCCATAAAGGTGAGGTCGTCCATCATGTTCTTCAATTCCTGAAGGTTATTGAATAAGCTCCGGGTATCAGCCATATTCTTGTCGGCATCATCGAAATCGCTGATAAGCAATTCGCCCCAGAAATAGAAGTCGTCCAATGTTTCGTTGCTATGAGTAGCTTCTTGATATACCTTGTAAAGTTCGCAAACCAATTTAATGCTGTCGGCTACTTCCCAAGATGAGAGGCTTCTGAACAATTCGCTGATACTGAGGTATGCAGGTGACCAAATAGGCTTTCCTGCTTCCTTTGCCAGATACTCATTAAAGAACAGGCCGGCACGTTTGTTGGGAAATACCACAGCTGTCCGAGCCAAGTTCCCATTGCCCCGGTTAAATAAATTTCTTGCTACCAGTTTTAAAAAAGTGTCCATATCAGTTTACTTCTTCCAATTCATTATTAAATACATACCATAAGTAACCACGGATATTTGCATATCCCATACTTGCCAATAGACTCATATAATTGCGCACTTGAGTGTGGTAGGAAGCTTGCTTCTTGCCGAATTTGAAATCGACAACCACTACTTGTCCGTCTTTCATCATTACACGGTCGGGACGTCGGGTTTGCAGTTCCCCTTTTTCTGTATAGATGATGGCACATTCGTTGTAAAGTTCCCAACTACCCGAAAACCATTCTTTTACCTTGGGGTGTCCCAATGCCCAGGATGCAAGTTTCAGTGTTTCCTTTTCCTGTTGGTCGGAAGTTATGATGCCTTCCATTCGGAGTTTCGCCAATGCTGAGGGAACATCATCCGAAGTGCGGATATAGGCAAACAAGTTGTGCAAAACTTCGCCTTGATGAATGTATTGGGATTGCTCTTCTACTTCACCTCGTATAAAGTCTGTCGAACGGTTGGATTGTTTGAATTCTATCGATGTATCAAGGCTTTCCATACAAACGGGTACTCCCTTGGGGTGAACCATTAATTTGTTGGTAATATCTTGATTGTCATTCTCTTTAGAAGGACAAATTTCTCCTGTTTCATAAATGGTGTCTCCTTGTGCCGTTTCGCTGAAAGTACACGAAGTGTTACCGATGGACTGTGCTACCAGTTCGGATACAGTACCTTCTCCTTTTTCTTTGCACCACACAATAAAGTTTGTTTTGGGGCGTGTAAAAGCTACATAAAGCAAATTCAGATTATCTACCCATAATTGAAGCCTTTCGTTTAAATAATCATTACGATATACGGATTCGTTCATGGTACTTCCATAATTTATGGGAACCAAATCGAGTGTATTGAAAGGCGATTCTTGTGGAGCACACCACACATGATTGATTCGTTCGTTCTCCATTTTCCAGTCACAGAAGGGGAGGAGTACGGTAGGATATTCCAATCCCTTGGATTTGTGGATGGACAGAATACGTATCCCTTCAATTTCTCCGGAGGGTATGGTCTTGGAACACAAAGTCTCTTCCCAATAGTCGATAAAGGCGGTCAGTTCGGATGAATGATCCCTTAAGTATTCGCAGACTTTATCGTAGAAAGCAAACAGATATGCATCTTGTTCTTCAATAAGTGCCAATTGGAAAATACCGAATAATTTTTCCAATAATTCATAGAGTGGCATCAACCGAAGTGTATCTTGGCTCTCTACAAACTCTGTCGGCAGATATGTCTCTACATCGTGAAGTAATAACGTATGCAGGTCAATGTCTTTCTTCAATACTTCATTCTGATAGGCAGCAGCCAGTTGGGCTTTGGCAATCCGGTTTTCAGGGTTACTCAGATAACGGAGTGCATCCATCAGCATACAAATAGCTAAGGAAGCATTCAGACGGAAGGCTTCATCGGATACAATCCGATAAGGGGTATGCTTGTCGAAATAGTCGGCTATCAGTGGAATCATTCTATTCTTGCGTATCAAGATGGCCATGTCATCCAGTTTCACCCCTTGAGTACCCAATCTCTCTATTTCCTGAGCCAATTGGTTAAGGGTATCTTCTTCGTATGTTTCTTCCTCTTTCTTGCCGAGGAAGGATACCTTTACATACCCTTTACCTGTTGCTTTATGGATATCTTGAACTACATCTTTATAGGCTTGTTTCAACTCCTCGCAATCGGAATGCTGTTCGGCCTTGTATTTTTCGTTCAACCATTCGCAGGCGGCTGTGAAAATGTCATTATTGAATTTCACAATGTTTTCTTCACTCCTTCGGTTAGTTTTCAATGACTTTTCCTGAATAGTATATGGTCCGATCTTATTATTAAGATTGTTCAATATACTCCAGTCTCCATCCCTCCAACGATAGATGGATTGCTTCACATCACCCACTATCAAGCTATTGGCTCCATGCGAAAGCCCTTCCATTAAAAGCAGTTTGAAGTTGGCCCATTGCATTCTCGATGTGTCTTGAAACTCATCAATCATCACATGATGTATGTTGGCTCCAATCTTTTCGAATACAAACGAAGGGTCTCCCTCGTGTATGATGTTATGAAGAAGCGCATTGGTATCTGCCAGAAGGAAACGGTTCTTTTCGTAGTTCAATTGACGCATCTCTTCGTCTATATTCGCCAATAGGCGTACATTGTTTACATGTTGTAGCGAAAGTATACAGGAATTGACAATGAAATTGTTCTTCTTCCGAAATTCTTCAGCTGTTTGTAGCAAAGGTATCAGTTCCGTTTCGGCCAGTTCTATGATTTCTTCTTTTTGCGGATGACTCTTTGCCACCCAGTTGGAAGCTTCTGCCAAATGCTTTTCGGCGGTGGTATTGAATGTTTTCTTTCCTATATCGCCTTTCATCAGTTTATTGAAGTAGCTCGATATGCCCTTTTGTTTGTTGGCAAGGTCATCAGGAGTAAGTCCATGCATGTCCAATGTATCGAAGAATTGCTGCCCGAAGCTTTTCATTTGTTCCAAAGCTTCTTTCTCTAATGCTTTCAAGGTTTCCCGATAGTTTTTGATGCAATCTTTGTCTTCCAACGTTTTGCGTAGGTCTTTGCCTTTCTCTATGTATTCTTCCTTGAAAATATCTCTCCCGAATTCTTTCAGTTCATTGGCTACTTTCCATTGCTTGTCGTTCTGAATGCGTTCCTCTATATAGTCAAGCAGCCAATATAACACAGGAGAATTGCGGTCAAGTTTCTCTATCATGGAATCCACCGCTTCGTTCAAAGCATTCAGGTTGTCGAGGTCAATGTTCAGATTGGCTCCCAATTCCAATTCGCGTGCTAAGTTACGCATAACCGATTGGAAGAAGGAATCAATGGTCTCCACTCGGAAATGACTATAGTCATGAATCATCAGCGTAAGTGCATGGCCGGCCCTTTCGCAGATTTCATCTTCGTTCATATTCAAATCTTCCTTCAGCTTGTTCAGATATGGGATGGAATCCTTGTCACCTGTACTGATACCATAAAGTTGGCCCAAAATACGCTCTTTCATTTCGGTTGTAGCCTTATTGGTAAAGGTAACTGCCAAGATATTCCGGTAAGCTTTTGGGTTAAGAATCAGCATCTTGATGTATTCTATAGCCAGTGTAAAGGTTTTCCCTGAACCGGCCGATGCCTTGTATACGAGTAATTGGGATGTATTTGCCATATAAAAAACTGCTTTGTATTTCCAATACAAAGAAAACACAAAGCAGTGATTTATGCAAGAAAAGTCTTTTGATTTCTATTGTCACATTCTCCTCAACCTTTAATGTCCTGATACAAGAAACGCTTGATACTTTTCTTGGCTGTTTTCTCGAATTCTTCAGGATACAGTTTGACCTTTGCAATTTGGGAATAGGCGGGAAGTGTCTTGTTCAACTCCAACCGATTGGCTTCCATAGCTTCTTCAATATCCGCTTCGGCCAGTCCTTGTGCAAAGGCTTCATCGGTATCGGCATATACCAAAGCTACCAATTTGTCATGGCTAAGCACGATGAGAGACTCTGATACATATGGCATGTTGTTCAAGCGTGATTCTATTTCTTCCGGATAAATATTTTGTCCAGAAGCTGTAAGAAGCATATTCTTACAACGCCCTTTAATGAAGATATAACCTTCTTCATCAATAACGGCCATATCACCTGTATGTAGCCATCCCTCTTGATCAATCATCTGTTTGGTGGCTTCCTTGTTCTTATAATAACCCAGCATCAGATTCTCGCCACGACATACCAGTTCACCAGGCATATTTATAGGGTCAGACGAGAGTACCTTGGCTTCCATGCGGGTAGCCACTCGTCCGCAAGAACCTGTTTTACAATGTTTCCAATCATCGTGAGCTATGATAGGGCCACATTCGGTCATGCCATAGGCCAGCGTGTAGGGAAAATGTATACTTCGCACAAAGGCTTCGACTTCGGCATTGAAGGGGGCACCTCCTATAATTATTTCTATGAAGTTCCCTCCAAACGCTTCAATAGCATATTGGTTGACCCGCTCTCTGATTTTATCATTAATAAAAGGAACCTTGAGCAGAAGTTTGCCCAAGCGGTTGTCTACTTTAGGAAGTACATTTTTCTTGAAAATTTTCTCCACTACCAAAGGTACACAAGAAATAACCCGAGGACGGATTTCGGCAAACGACTCTACAATAATCTTGGGCGAAGGCATACGGGTAAGGAACCACAGATGGGCACCAGCCGTGAAACCATAAAGGAAATCAAACACCATACCGAACACATGTCCCAATGGAAGCATAGACACAATACTGTCTCCCGGACGGATACCAATCTTCTCTTGGCAAAAAAGAACGTTCGACAAAATGCTTCGATAGGGGAGCATCACCCCCTTGGAGTAACCGGTAGTACCCGAAGTATAATTGATGATACAGAGTTCTTCGGGCGAAGATTCCCTGCGATAACTGATATCTTCGGACAGGAATCGGCAAGGATATTTGGAACAAAACATTTCATTAAGATGTCCGCGAACATAAGTAAGCTTTTCAGAACGCGAATAGACCAAATCAAAGTCTTTCATCTCAAGAATACCCTCGAGTAGAGGCATGGCATTTTCGTCCAAGTTTTCCCATATCTGGTCGCCCGAAAAAAGAATGCGAGCTTCGGAATGATTGACAATATTATGAATTTGATCGGGCTTGAATTCGTGAAGAATAGGTACAGCCACAGCACCATAGGTCAGCACAGCCAAAAATGTCACTGTCCAATGTGCACTATTACGGCCACAAATAGCTATTTTATCGCCCGGACAGATGCCTGTTTTTTCCATAGCAATGTGGATTTTCTCTATCTTGCGGGCTACATCCCTATATTGTAAAGTTGCCCCTTTATAATCGGTCAAAGCATTGGAGTACCAATTATTCTTGATGCTTTGTTCGATAAGGGCAATAAACGATGTCTCAGTTACTTTCATGTTAAATTGCACACTTTTCAATTAAATGTGCACAAAAGTAATAAAATACCCCCTTAGAAGTGAATCTAAGAGGGTATTTTATATTATTTTAACGAGGATGTTACTTAACGAACATTTTGTAATCCTTAATGCCTCCTGGTACATGGCTCTCCATACGTGGCAAATATTGCATACCGCTAAGAGTATGTTCTGCACCCAAATCGAATACTATTACGTGTGGATACTGCTTTCCTCTTTCAGTTTTCCAATAAGTAGATTCCTGAAGGTCGAATACCTTATCGGCCGAACAGTTTACACGCGATACATCTTCACTATCCGAGAAGAGTACTGTCCATGGTTCACGAGACAAACGTTCACCCTTGTCATTAAGCAAATACATTTCAGACATACAAGCCAAGTCCTTGCCATCTTGTGCATTCAAGGCTACCAAACAGAAATAACGTCCCTTGGTAGGTGCATCGAAATTCACTTCCTGCCATCCGTTGCCTGGTGCAAAACTACCTTCGGCTACTTGCTTTACATTAGAATAATCGATGTTTTCCAATACAGAAGGATCATCGTGTTTCAAAGGTTTCTTTACTTGAAGGTTGTCAATCATTGGAGTAGTCAAGCCTTCACAATTCACTTCCTTAGGACCAACAATATCGAATACCACAATTTCGTTTTCACCTTTCTTCAACCAGCATCCCGGTACATAAAGAGTCTGTTGAGGACCGATCTCCCAAATTCTACCTAAGGCATAACCGTTTACATAAACCAAGCCTTTGCCCCAAGTCTCAAAGTTCAAGAAAGTATCGCTTGGCTTCTTTACCTTGAATGTACCACGATATACACCCGGTATACGCTGGCCTTTGTCATCAGTAAGCGACTGGATAGGCTTGAAGTTCATATTTTGGTAAGTTTCGAGCTTGTCTTCAATGTTGAACACTTCCCAGTTCTTCAGGTCGCATACAAAATCATAGCCACCCATGTCTACAGTCAGTTCCACTTTTCCTACAATACCCTTGAAGTCTTTGATGGCACGACCAAAGTTGATACGTCCCATTGCTTCGACCAGAATATCGAGTTGGGCACCCTTACGACAAGCAGGCAATGTTATTTGCTTTTCACCTAAACGACGGTCAATCTTACCAATAAGCTTGCCATCAACATATACTTGAGTATAGTCGTGTGCATCCATGGTCAATACCGATTGGCCTTTCAACTCTGGCAAAGTGGTGCGATACAGAATGCTTCCGAAGCCTTGGTCATATTCTTCCATGGTCTTGATGTCTCTGTCCTTCTTGGCTACAGGCAGATTGTCAAAGAGAGGTGCCATTTCTGTCAATTGGAAAGCAGGAACAGCGATAGGCTTGATCAAGGCTGGTACCTTAGCTTGCTTCTTGCCATCCATATACTTGGCCAAAGCCTTGCGGAGTTCCCAATACTTGGGTGTAGTCTGTCCCGATTCACTGATAGGAGCATCGTAGTCGTACGAAGTCACATCAGGAGCAAAACCTGGAGAGTTGGCACCAGCCCAATGTCCCCAGTTGGTTCCTCCATGAGTCATATAGAGACTGAAGGAAATGCCTTTCGACAACATTTCATCAATACCGGCAATCATATCGGCAGCCGGACGAGTTTCATGGTTAGCACCCCACTTGTCAAACCATCCGCTCCAAAATTCACTACACATCAATGGAGAATCAGGACGGAGCTGCTTCAACTTGGCAAATTGTTGGTCGATGTTGGCACCTGTACCAAAATTCATGGTCCAAATCAAATCATCCAATCCATTGTTGGTGAAGTTCGAAGCCCAGTCGCATTGGAAAAGAGTAACATCTCCAAAGTTCTTACGTACAATGTCACGCACTTCAGATACATATTTCTTGTTGATACCATACGATCCATATTCATTTTCCACTTGCACCATGATGATGGGACCACCGTTCTGAATGGTCAAATCCTTTACTTGGTTGGCCACAGCTTCTTCAAAGATAGCTACACGTTCCATAAAATAAGGATCGTCTTCGCGCAAGCGGATATCCTTTTTCTTCAGGAGCCACCAGGGCAAACCACCCATTTCCCATTCGGCACACACATACGGACCAGGACGCAGAATGACATACATGCCATTTTCTTGGCACAACTTACAGAAAGCTGCCAAGTCGTTCTGTCCGGTGAAATCGAATTCACCCGGTTTCTGTTCATGGGAATTCCAGAATACATACAGACAAACGGTATTCATGCCAAGCGCCTTGCAAAGCTTTATGCGCTGGTCCCAATAGGGGCGGGGGATACGCGGATAATGTAACTCGGCCGCCTTTACAACAAACGGCTCTCCATTCAGCAGGAAAGTTCCTTTTCCGGCCACAAAACTGTTTTCGGCTGTTTGTGCCTTCACTGTAGTAAGGCAGCATAACGAAACCAACAGTGCAATGGTTGTCAATATTTTCTTCATGATTTATGATTTTGATTTATAATTTTCAATGTTGCAAATATAACATAAATTGTGCAAGTAAAATGTAAGACATCAATCAAAAGAAGGATATAAATCGGTCAAAAGGTATTTTTAGTGCATTATTCTTAAAAAAACTTTCATCAAATGCTTGTCAGTTCAAAAAAACTCTGTATATTTGCACCCGAAAACAAAAACGGGGCATTAGCTCATCTGGCTAGAGCGTTAGACTGGCAGTCTAAAGGTGACGAGTTCGAGTCTCGTATGCTCCACAAAAGAGGATGTGTCAATTCAGGCGCATCCTTTTTTTATAATCAATATATTAATCCCAACAGCCCGGAAATATGCACTTTCTAAAAAATACCAGCACCGACCCTTACTTCAATATGGCGTTCGATGAGTATTGTCTGGAACATCTCACATGGAACCATCCTGTATTCTATTTGTGGCAAAACCGTCCATCGGTTATCATGGGAGCCAATCAGGAGGTGAACACAGAAGTGAACTTATCTTACCTCAAGGAAAACCATATAGCCTTGGCACGAAGGGTAACAGGTGGCGGAACGGTGTATCACGACTGGGGTAACCTGAATTATACCATTGTAGGAGAGTCAGAGGACTTGGAGCAAAACTATCCTGAATATGCCAGTTTCCTGCTCAAAGCCTTGCAAACATTGGGTGTACCCGCTACTCTTTCCGGACGCAATGACATTCTGGTAGAAGGGAAAAAGGTGTCGGGGTTTGCCAAACGGGTATGCCGAAACCGCCTGATGGTACATGGTACCCTGATGTTTAATGTAGACCTCGATGTACTTACACAAGTATTATGCCCACCCGTCACCAAATTACAGAGCAAGGGTATTGCCTCTGTACGAAGTAGGGTAGCCAATCTTTCCGAATACTTGCCAAACATGGTAGATATCAAGGACTTTGCCCTGGCTTTGGAAGAAATACTTTCCAATCATTATGCCGACCATGAAGTGATGCTCACAGAAACCGATGTGGAAAATATCCAACGATTGGCCAAGGAAAAGTTTGCCCAATGGGATTGGATTTATGGGCACTCACCACGAGCTACACTCACTCATTCAGAGCGACTTAAGTGTGGCACAGTAACTATCCACCTGACATTGGCCGAAAACCGCATCTGTTCTTGCCGTTTCGAGGGAGATTTTTTGGGTAATCTGCCCACCTCACTACTGGAAGAAGCCTTGAAAGGGGTACCATACGAAGAAGAAGCGGTATTCAACCGCCTCTCCTCATTATCTGTTTCCCAATATTTCGATGGAGTAACCGCCAAAGAACTGACTCGTCTGATGATTCATCCCACCTGATGGATTACCCTTCTATTTCGCTCAATTCCAGCCAGCGCATGGTTTTCTCATCAATCAAGTCGTTGAGTTCCGGTAGGCGCTTGGATTTTTCGGTCAGTTCATCTACAGAAAGAGTGCCACTACACAAATCAGCTTCTATCTGAGCCTTTTCCTGTTCCAATTGGGCGATAAGACTTTCCAGTTCTTCAAACTCCTTCTTTTCCTTGAAGGTCATCTTCCGCTTGTCATTCAAACGTACGCGGGCGGTCTTTTCCTCCTTGGCTTTTTCTTGTTCTTTTTCGTGCTGTTCCTTGGCTTCTTTCCAATCCCGATAATCCGAATAATTGCCAGGAAAGTCACGGATATCTCCTTGTCCCTTGAAAACCAGAAGATGATCCACTACTTTATCCATGAAATAGCGGTCGTGGCTCACCACAATGACGCATCCCTTGAAGTTCTGCAGATATTCCTCCAATACTTGCAAGGTAATGATATCGAGGTCGTTGGTAGGTTCGTCCAGCACCAGGAAGTTAGGATTACGCATCAATACCGTACACAGATACAATCTGCGTTTCTCACCACCACTGAGCTTATATACATAATTATGTTGTTGTTCGGGAGCAAAAAGGAAATGTTGTAGGAATTGGGAAGCTGTAAGGCGTTTGCCATTGCCCAATTCTATGACTTCGGCTATGTCTTGCACCACATCAATAACCTTCATTTGTTCATCAAACGCCAAACCTTCTTGCGAATAATAGCCAAACCGGACGGTTTCACCAATGTCCAACTTCCCGCTATCAAGCTTCTGTTCGCCCATCAAAATCTTGATGAAGGTAGATTTCCCTGTACCATTATTACCTACAATCCCCATCTTTTCATATCGGGCAAAGATATAAGAGAAGTCGTCCAATATCTTCAAGTCACCGAAACTCTTGTACAAATGGTCGGCTTCGAATATCTTTGAACCGATGTACGAGGCTTTGACATCCAACTTTACATTGCGGTTATCAAAGCGTTGCTTGGCTACTTTTTCCAATTCATAAAAGGCTTCTTCCCGATAGCGTGCCTTGTGTCCACGAGCTTGTGGCATGCGTCTCATCCATTCCAACTCGGTGCGATACAGATTGTTAGCACGTTCTATCTCCACACTGATAGCATCGATGCGTTCCTGGCGTTTTTCCAGATAATAGCTATAATTCCCTTTGTAGGAATAGATTTGCTTATTGTCTATCTCATAGATTTCAGAGCATACCCTGTCCAGGAAATAGCGGTCGTGCGTTACCATCAGCAAACTCAAGTTCCCTCTACGAAGATAATCTTCCAACCACTCGGTCATGTCCAAATCCAAATGGTTGGTAGGTTCGTCCAATATCAAGAAGTCAGGCTCATTAATAAGCACATTAGCCAATGCCACGCGCTTCAATTGGCCACCCGACAATTGTCCGATTCGTTGGTCAAAATTACGAATCTTCAGTTGGGAAAGAATTTGTTTGGCCTTTCGTTCATAATCCCAAGCCTTTTCCTGTTCCATTCGCGCCAAAAGCTCTTCCAAGCCCGGATTCCCTTCCGTTTCCATGCACTTTTCATATTCCTTGATGAGTTGCACAATGGGAGTTCCATGGTAGAAACACGCTTCGAGCACGGTCAATTCTTCCGGATAATGCGGATCTTGCTCCAAATATCCAACTTTCAAATCCCGTCTGTATACGATGCTTCCTTCATCATAACCTTCTTTCCCTGAAAGAATATTCAGAAGAGTGGTTTTACCACTTCCGTTTTTGGCAATCAAACCAATGCGTTGGCCTTCAGCCACACCAAACGAAATATCTTCAAACAAAACCAAATCACCGAACGACTTAGTCAGTCCATCTACTTGCAAATAAGGTACAGGCATGAGTTATTCTTCTTTCAAGCTTTTGTTAATAGAATCTATATAATCCAATATCTCGGTACGACCTGTTTTCTTTTCAGAAGACGAGATGAAGTAGGGGGGAAGTTCCTCCCATTGTTCACTGAGTTTCTGCATATAGGCATTGACATTGGCTTTTGCTTTACCTATCCCTAACTTGTCGGTTTTGGTAAAGATAATGGAGAAGGGTATGCCATTTTCACCTAACCATTCAAAGAATTCCAAATCAATCTTCTGTGGGTCGTGACGAATGTCTATCAATACAAAAAGATTGGTCATTTGCTCACGTTCAAGCACATAATCCTCTATAATCTTCTGAATCTTGTCCACTTGTTTTTTGCCTCTTGCCGCATAGCCATAGCCGGGCAAATCCACCAGATACCATTCCTTGTTCACTAAAAAGTGATTGATGAGCAATGTCTTTCCAGGAGTAGCCGAAGTCATGGCCAACTTGGAACGGTTGGTCAACATGTTTATCAAACTCGATTTTCCCACATTAGACCGTCCTATGAAAGCATATTCCGGCAAATTACCTTGCGGACAAAGTTCTACCTTGGTATTGCTAATCACAAATTCTGCGCTCTTAATTTCCATATATTGTTTTCTTATTATTTATACTTAACAATGCCAATCCCATAAATGTAAGGAAACCATTGAACATCAACATTTCATACCCAAACTGATAGCCGGTTGCTGCATATACGGCCCTATCGATGGCATAACATATAAAGGGGGAGGCAATGGCCACATAAGGCACAAAGCGGTCGCGTGGCTTCATCTTGGTGAACAAGCCAAACACAAACAACCCCAACAAAGGCCCGTAAGTATACGAGGCAATGGTATAGATAGCATCTATAATGCTGTCATTGTTAGCGGCCTTGAACAACAGAATGATTCCAATAAATACCACCGATATACCCAGATGGGCCTTCTTTCGGATGCGCTCCGCTTCTTCTTCCGAACGGTTGTCAAGCCCCACTATGTCGATGCAGAAACTGGTTGTAAGAGCCGCCAAAGCCGAATCGGCACTACTGAAGGCTGCTGCTATAATGCCAATGGTAAACAGTACCAATACTGCAAATCCCAATCGTCCTTCGGCTGCAAAGAAGGGAAGGATATCATCCCCCGCCTGTGGCAAAGCCAATCCTTGTTGGGAAGCGAGCAACAACAACAATACCCCCAATGTAAGGAAAAGGAAGTTCACCGGTACAAAAGACAAGCCATAACAATACATATTCTTCTGTGCATCCTTCAGACTTTTGCAGGTAAGGTTCTTTTGCATCATATCCTGATCAAGCCCTGTCATCACAATGGTAATGAATATGCCACTGAAGAATTGCTTGAAGAAATTCTGCTTGCTTGCCCAATCGTCGAACACAAATATACGGCTATAGTCACTTTCGTATATTGCTCCCACCATCGTATTCATATCCAAATTCATCTGTGTAGCTACTTGGTAAAGAATCAGCCCCAAGGCCAACAACAAGCAAAATGTCTGGAAACTGTCTGTCCACACAATGGTCTTGATGCCACTCTTACGGGTATAGAGCCATATCAGCAGTACTATACCTGTAACCGTCAGTGCAAAGGGTATTTGGAAAGCATCGAACACATAATGCTGCAGAATGAGGCACACCAGATACAAGCGTGCCGCTGCCCCCACAATCTTCGACAAGAGGAAGAACGAAGCCCCTGTCTTGTACGACCGATGTCCTATTCTGTCCTTCAAATACGTATAGATGGTAGTCAGGTTCAACCTATAATATAAAGGTAACAATACATGGGCTATGATGAGGTATCCCACAAAGAACCCCATACACGTCTGCATATAAGTCATGTCTATTCCCCGCACCATGCCAGGTACAGAAACAAAAGTTACCCCCGATAGCGATGCACCCACCATACCGAAAGCTACCACATACCAGGGCGACT
>CAZFDP010000028.1:0-13706 GCA_964518185.1 uncultured Phocaeicola sp.
CGTTACCGTAGTTCGTTTAAATTTTGCAACTTTGCCGTTGAAAACATTAGATTTTTTCATAGTTAAGGTTTAGGTTAAAAATTAGGAAGGAAGACAGCTGCGAAGCTCTCTTCCTTTTTTTATGTCTTTTTGTTGGCTGTTTCTCGATTTATTCATAACTTTGACACATTATTCCTAAACAGACTATTATGGAAGATATTTTTCAGATTCTGATATTTGTTGCTTTTGCCGCTTTCGGCATCCTACAACAGGTAAAAAAAGACAAGAAAGAAACCACATCCCCACACGAGGTGCTGGAAGACATGTTCCCTGAACTGGATCAGGAGACTGAAATGCCTATGGCTGAACCTATCATGCAACAACAGCCGATACGAAAAAAGAAAAAACCACAGAAGAAGGAAATCTTTCAAACTATAGAACACCCTTCCGTTCCTCCTAAACAATCAGCAACTCCCAAGCAGACGGATAAGAAAATCCGGCTAAGTTCTAAGGAAGAAGCCAGAAGGGCTTTCATCTATTCAGAGATATTCAATCGGAAATATTAATATAAAAAAGATAACATCATGGGATTCAAACTCATTTCGGCAGCCGAGGCTGCCAGTTATATCAAACATGGTTATAACATCGGTCTCAGTGGATTTACTCCGGCCGGTTCGCCTAAAGCGGTTACACCCGAAGTAGCCAAGATAGCCGAAGCCGAACATGCTGCAGGCCGTCCGTTCCAAATCGGTATCTTTACCGGTGCATCGACCGGTGATGCAACCGATGGTGTCCTTTCACGCGTAAAGGCTATCCGCTATCGGGCCCCTTATACCACCAATCCCGATTTCCGTAAGGCAGTAAACAATGGCGAAATCGCTTATAACGATATCCACCTTTCACAAATGGCACAAGAAGTACGTTATGGATTCATGGGTAAAGTGGATGTAGCCATTCTCGAGGCATGCGAAGTAACTCCCGACGGCAAAGTATATCTGACTGCTGCCGGAGGTATATCACCCACCATTGCACGCTTGGCCGATAAAGTGATTATCGAACTCAATACTGCCCATAGTAAGAATTGCATGGGATTGCACGATGTGTACGAACCGCTCGACCCACCTTATCGTCGCGAAATTCCTATTTATAAGGCAAGCGACCGCATCGGTGTACCTTATGTACAGGTAGACCCGAAGAAGATTGTGGGAATTGTTGAAGTAAACAAACCCGACGAAGCCCGTGCCTTTACCGCTCCCGATCCTATTACAGACAAGATTGGACAAAATGTAGCCGACTTCTTGATAGCCGATATGAAACGCGGCATCATTCCATCCACTTTCCTTCCGTTGCAAAGTGGAGTAGGAAACATTGCCAATGCTGTACTCGGTGCATTGGGACGCGAAAAGAGTATTCCTGCCTTCGATATGTATACCGAAGTGCTTCAAGATGCAGTGGTTGACTTGATTCGTGCCGGTCGTGTAAAGTTCGGAAGTACCTGTTCGCTCACTGTAACCAATGATTGTCTGCAAGGTATTTACGATGATATTGATTTCTTCCGCGATAAACTGGTGATGCGTCCGTCGGAAATCTCCAACAATCCGGAAATTGTCCGTCGATTAGGTATCATTTCCATGAATACAGCTATCGAAGCAGATATCTATGGTAATGTAAACTCCACCCATATTACCGGCACCAAGATGATGAACGGCATCGGTGGTTCGGGCGACTTTACCCGCAACGCTTACATCAGCATCTTCTCTTGTCCGTCGGTAGCCAAGGAAGGTAAGATCAGTGCTATTGTACCGATGGTTTCGCACCACGACCATACCGAACACGATGTGAATGTCATCATTACCGAACAAGGTATTGCCGACCTTCGCGGAAAGAGTCCGGCCGAACGTGCACAAGCCATCATCGAAAATTGTGCACATCCCGAGTATAAGAATCTTCTTTGGGATTATGTAAAGATGTCGTCTAAGGGACAGACTCCGCACCACATCGCAGCAGCCCTCGGTATGCACGATGCATTGCTCAAGAAGGGCGATATGCGCCTGGTAGATTGGGCGGATTATTCCAAATAATTGAGAAACAATAGATACTCTCCTTCGGCTTCGATGGTGAAGGAGGTATCTGTACAAGTATTCAACGTACCTTGCCACCAATTTGTGAAATCATAAATGGGATAGGCAAGGTTCGTTGCTTTCAGCCCCTTGCCTGTGAAGTTAAAGATAGAAACCTGTTGCTTGGGAGCACTGGCAAAAGTACAAGTGTCCTTACAAGGAATAAAGACACCGTGATTGGTATACATACGGACTTCTGCCCCCATGCGACTGTATTCCATCAGCAGACTGATGTTGCCAAGTGTATGGTCCTCACGCTTACCGGTTGCCCCTACAAGGGCAATGCGTTGTTTGCCTTGCGAAAGCAGGAACTTTACGGCTTTGGTCTGGTCGTTGGTCTCCTGCTCGGATATGCGGTAAAGCAGATGGGCATAGCGCAAACGGTTTTCCTCGCTCAAAGAATCTCCATCCCCAATAATAATGTCGGGCACATAACCATGGGCAATGTAAGCATCGGCTCCTCCATCGCAACATGCTACATAAGGGGCTTCCTTCAATATCTGTAAAGGTAACGGAGCAGTAGGATACTCTCCATTTGCCAAGACTACGGCTTCTATCTGTTGTTTCATACCATCATGCTTTTCCATTTCTTGTAGCCAAAGATAGCGATTATTGCGTAAAGTGCATAAAGTACAGCCGTGAAATATAATTCCTTATATATATATAGACCGGCACTTACTGCATCCACTACCATCCATATACCCCATTGTTCTACGTATTTGCGTGCCAGCATCCACATCCCTACAATACTAAGGGCAGTGGTGAAGGCATCTATCCACGGAACATTACTATCGGTGTAACGTATCAATATCCATGCTATCAGAAATTGAGCCACCACAAACGCAATGCCCCCTTTTATCCATCCCTGTATCGGTGCATGAGTAATGGGAAGTTCTTTCACTTCCTTTTGGGAGGAAAGCGACTTGTGTCCGTACTTCCAGGTTATCCATCCATAGACGGCAATCACCAAGTAATAGACATTGATACCGAAATCGGCATATAGTCCGGCATCATAATACACAAACAGATAAATGGCCGGCATCACAATACTGGCTATCCACAGATAAATGCTTGCCTTGTATTCCAACCACAGATAAACGAGGCCGACAATCGTTCCAATGATTTCCAATGTCATAATTAAAAGCTAATATTCAAATGTCCCAATATATTCGTACCCGCTTGTGCCGCATATCCGGCATAGTTATAACGTACTTTTTCACTTCCATCGTAATAGAATCCGCTACCGGCATAACCGTTGTTCTCGTATTCTTCATTGAAAAGGTTGAAAACGGTAAAGCCTACAGTTACTTCTTTTACATACGGCAATTTAAAGGTATAGGCCAAACGGAGGTTGCTCACAAAATAAGCATCCAACGTCTGGTCTTCCTGACGAGCATTGTTCATGTATTGTTTGCTTACATATTGTGATTGAAGGGAGGCTTCAAAGCCCTTATACCGATAACCGAAGGTATTGTTCAACAAAAAATCGGGCGAGAAAGCAATGGGGGTATCACCATGATGAATTTCCCATTTGTCACCACTGACATCTTCGTTATCGTATAACGTTTCCGTAAAGTTCTGGATACGGTTACGGCTCCATGTGGCATTGACATCCCACGAAAAGCCGAATCCGGTACGTACTCCCGCCATCAGTTCCAGTCCCATGCGGTAACTGTCGGGCATATTCGCAGCAAGGGGTTCGCCTATCTCGTTCAGTTCGCCCGTCAATACCAGTTGGTCTTTGTAATCCATATAATAAAGGTTAGCGCCAATATTCAACCATGAATTGGCATACGTATATCCCAATTCATAGTCCGTCAAGCGTTCGGCCTTAGGATGATCGAACAATTTGCCATCGGTATAGTTGTTGCGGGTAGGCTCCTTATGTGCCACACTGAACGATCCGAATATTCGGCTGTTACGATTCATTTGCCAGGAAAGTCCCACTTTAGGATTGAAGAAATCGAACTTCTCGTCGATAGCAAGTTGTTGCAAACCCTCATCGGTCAAGCTGTTCCACTTGTCATTTGTACCGTTTATCTGATAGGATATGTGGCGGTATTGCATGTCTGCATATACATTTAAGTTATCGGCCAACCGATAATCGGCTTTCAAGTAAATGTTCCCGTCGTTTTTGGTCCCTTTATTGCGATAATATTCATGGTCGGGACTTAAGTTACCGTTGTAGTTCTTCACCCAGAGCACCCTACCGAAATGATCTCCTTTGTACCGGTTAATTCCTCCCCCCATCGAAGTGCTCAGATTCTCATTCCTATAATTAATGGAAAAGATACCACCGCCAAATCCGTTATCCATCGCTTTCTTACGTACCAAATCGCTTTTCTTCACCCATTCATCATCTTGTAGGAATGGTTGCAAGGCATATTCCACCAGTTTCCGGTTGGTTTTGTATTCTTGGTAATAGCCGTCTCCTTTGGTATAATGCAAACCAACGTTCAAGTTCCATTGGGGAGAAAAAGTTTGATTGAACAGCAGTTGATAATTCTTTTGGGTATAATTATCTGTCTGGTCATCGTAGAAGTACATTTGTCCGTTATCGTCCGTATACATATAACCGCACGAATTGTATCGACGGCCATACATTTCCATTTCTTCTTTCGATGCATAATTCCAGGCATGATAGGTCTTTTCCTTTCCTGCAAAAGAAATGAATTTGATGGAAGTATTGTCGGCATAATAGGCACCTTGCAGATAGTAGGAATTTAACCCCACGGAAGCACGGTCGATATATCCGTCAGTACCAATATTAGAAAGACGGAGGTCGAATGCCCAATGGTCTTTTATCAATCCCGTACCTATTTTAAAGGTTTCCTTGTGAGTATTGAACGAACCATACGAGCCACTGAATTCAGCATAAGGTTTCATGGACAATTCGCCCGTCTGCATATTGATGCTGGCACCAAAAGCTCCGGCCCCATTGGTCGAAGTCCCTACTCCACGTTGGATTTGCATGTCTTTCACCGATGAAGCAAAGTCGGGTAAATTTACCCAAAACACCGAATGACTTTCTGCATCGTTCACAGGAATACCGTTAGCGGTTACGTTGATTCGTGTTCCATCGGTTCCTCGCACCCTGATTGTTGTATAGCCTATACCGGCTCCTGCATCACTGGTAGTAATGGCACTGGGTGTCATACTCAGCAGATAAGGCAAATCCTGCCCCACATTCTGCACTTTCAGTTCTTCCTTTCGGATGTTGGTGTAAGCAACCGGAGTGGTTTGGGTGGCACGAGTAGATACCACTTCTACTTCCTGCAAATCAATGGTTCGCAGGGTGTCGGCATCAACATTTGGCAATTGAGCACGCACTGATGCTGCCATTATTATCAAGCAACATCCAACAAATACTTGTTTCATGTTAATTAAATTTCTCTACGCCGGCATTACCCGGATCAGGTTCAAAGGGTATGTTCTCAGCCCGTCATGTTAAGGCACCCCATTAATCGAAATATCGCCACAAAATTAAGACGTTTGTTCAATTTGTGCAAGCCTTTCAATTAAAAAAGCAATTATTCCCCCTAATACGATTAAAAAATACACACCTATATCCTCTAATTATCTTATCTTTGCACAACTTAATCATTTATTTTTTTAACCATGAGAAACAAATTCTTTTATTTACTTGCTTCTGTAGCCTTACTGAGCAGTTGTACTAATCAGCCAGCCTACAAGAACAACAGCCTAAGCCCTGAAGAGCGTGCCGAAGATTTGGTAAAACAGCTCACTCTCGAAGAAAAGGTTACCCTGATGATGGACCGATCAGCAGCAATTGAAAGATTAGGAATCAAAACGTATAACTGGTGGAACGAAGCCTTGCATGGTGTGGCCCGTAGTGGATTGGCTACCGTATTTCCCGAACCCATCGGTATGGCTGCTGCCTTTGATGAACAAACATTGGAAGAAGTGTTCATTGCCGCTTCGGATGAAGCGCGTGCCAAAAACACTAAAGCTGTTAAAGAGGGAGAAGTAGACCGCTACGAAGGACTCACCATGTGGACTCCGAACGTAAACATCTTCCGCGACCCGCGTTGGGGTAGAGGAATCGAGACTTATGGTGAAGACCCCTATTTGGCTTCAATCTTAGGATTAAGCGTTGTAAACGGATTGCAATGTTCGGATGCCGGAGAAAAATACGATAAGCTTCATGCTTGCGCCAAGCATTTTGCCGTACATTCAGGCCCGGAATGGAACCGTCACGAATTCAATGCCGAAAATATCAAGCCACGCGATTTGTACGAAACTTATTTACCTGCTTTCGAAACCTTGGTTAAAGAAGGAAAGGTAAAGGAAGTGATGTGTGCCTATAACCGCTTTGAAGGTGATCCTTGTTGCGGAAGCGACCAATTGCTCGTTCATATCTTGCGTAACGAATGGGGATACGATGGTATTGTAGTTTCAGATTGTAGTGCCATCAACGACTTCTATAAGGAAAAGGGTGGTCACAAGACACATCCCGATGCAGCCAGTGCTTCGGCAGCTGCCGTATTGAGCGGTACAGACTTGGAATGCGGTTCCAGTTACAAAGCCTTGATTGAAGGTGTAAAACAAGGATTGATCAAGGAAGAAGACATCGATGTATCCGTAAAGCGATTGTTGAAGGCTCGTTTCGAATTGGGCGAAATGGATAATTTGGAAGATGTTTCATGGTCGAAGATTCCTTATTCGGTAGTAGCTTCAGCCAAGCACGATTCATTGGCACTCGATATTGCCCGCAAGTCCATTACCTTGTTGCAAAACAAGAATAACATTCTTCCGTTACAAAAAGGTGGAAAGACCATTGCTGTAATGGGACCCAATGCCAATGACTCAGTCATGCAATGGGGTAACTATAATGGTACTCCTGCCGCTACAACAACCATCCTGCAAGGTATTCAACAAGCAGCCGGAAAGGACGATAAGGTGGTTTATGTACCGGGATGCAGTTGGGTAGAACGTACATTGACACATAGTGTATACAACCAATGTAAGTCGGAAGGTGGTATAGGCTTTACCGCCACTTATTGGAACAACAAGAATTTCGAAGGCGAACCGGTGGCTACCATGCAGATGGAAACTCCGTTCAGCTTATGCACTATGGGAGCCACCGTATTTGCTCCGGGTGTAAACTTGACCGATTTCTCGGCTACTTATAAGAGTGTATTCACTCCAAAAGAATCGGGCGATGTAGTGTTCGAAATGTACACTTGTGGTGCAGGTGACCTTTTGATAGATGGTGAAAAGGTAAAAGGCTTTAAGAATAACCACGGTGGACGCAATACCAATTATACCATGAAGGCCGAAGCAGGCAAATCTTATAATATCGAACTTCAGTTCAAGTACAATGCCGGTGCCGCCCAAATCAACTTCGACTTGGGATTCAAGGAAGAAGTAAACATACAGAAAGCCGTTGCCCAAGTTAAAGATGCCGATGTAGTGGTATTTGCCGGAGGTATTTCTCCACGTTTGGAAGGCGAAGAAATGGGTGTGAAGTTACCTGGATTTAAAGGTGGCGACCGTACCGACATCGAACTTCCTGCCGTACAACGTGAATTGCTGAAGGCTTTGGCTGCTGCCGGAAAGAAGGTCGTATTCGTGAACTGTTCGGGTTCTCCTATCGGTTTGGTTCCCGAAACCAAGTCATGCCAAGCCATTGTTCAAGCATGGTATCCGGGACAAGCCGGTGGTCGTGCTGTAGCCGATGTATTGTTCGGAAACTACAATCCTTCCGGTAAACTCCCGGTAACATTCTATAAGAATGTAGACCAATTGCCCGATTTCGAAGACTATAACATGACAGGCCGTACTTATCGTTACTTCGAAGGCGAACCTTTGTTCGTATTCGGTCATGGCTTGAGTTATACTACTTATACTTATGGTGACATCCAACTTCCGGAATCGGCCAAGGCAGGTGAAGCTGTCAAAGTAATTGTTCCTGTTACCAATAGCGGCAAGATATGTGGCGACGAAGTAGTACAGCTCTACATCAAGAAGCAAGGCGATGCCGAAGGTCCTATCAAAACGCTCCGCGCCTTCAAGCGTGTACACATTCCGGCAGGCGAAACCGTCAACGTAGCATTGGAACTTACTCCCAAGCAGTTGGAATGGTGGAACCCCGAAACCAATACAATGTGTAATGTAGCCGGTAACTTTGACATCATGGTGGGTGGTAACTCACAAGACCTGAAAGTCAAAACCATTGCATTGCAATAAAAAGAATATGTGGATGTACAAAATACGCATCCACATATTTTTTAGGCACGGATTACACGGATTGCACGGATAAAGTTGATGTAAACATACACTAAAAAACCGTGTTAATCCGTGTAATCCGTGCCTGAAATACAAGATGATGGTTACCTGCACAAGAACCTTAACATAAACGAAGCGCCACCTTGCTCACCGCAGCTTACCGAAATGCTTCCCCCATGCAAAGTCATAATTTGTTTGCAAATGCTGAGACCAATTCCCGAGCCTGTAGACTTGGTAGTAAAGAATGGGACAAATATTCGTTCCTGAACGGTAGGCAGAATACCTATACCATTATCGGCAACAACCAACTGGAAGATACGCTTCTCCCGCTGATAATGTGTACTGATACGGATTTCGGGATGAGGCCTACTTTCGCACGCTTCTTTGGCATTCTTCAATAAGTTTATCAGTACTTGTTCTATTTGCGAACGGTCTATCCGTAATATAAAGTCCTCGTCCTCCACTTCATAGACATAGGTAACGGAACCGTTAGGAAACAATTTACTGATATCACCCAACATATCACCAATGCGTACCGGATTCAAAGTAGGCGGGGGGATATACGCTAATTTACGATAGTTGGTAACAAATCCCTGCATACCCTTACTCCGTCTGTGAATCACTCCCATGCCTTGGGCTATCATTTCATCATCGTCTTCATTTCTGTCGGGATCCCTTAATCGGTTGGCCAATGTATCACTCAACGATATAATGGGAGCAATGGAGTTCATGATTTCGTGTGTAAGCACATGAATAAGTTTCTGCCAAGCTTCGAGTTCGTTCTCTTCAAGCACCGAACGGATATTCTTCAAGTTATAAAGCCGGAATTCTTCTTTCGGAGTGCTGTATAAAGTAACAGTCACTGCCATATCCTGAATGTAATCTTCCCGATAAAACTTGACCAGCTTCACCTCACCGGGCTGTAAAGTGGCCAGCAATTCGGAAAGGTTCTCATTAAATACGTTCAGTTCTTCCAATGAATGTATCGGGTGTCCAAACAGATCGTATACAGCCGCCTTGTTCATCCAATGTATCCGTTGGGCAATATCGGATACAATCAGACTACTGTCCACCGTATCGAGCAAGGTTTCGTAATACTGATAACGTTCCTGTTGGGAAGCCTGTTTCTGCCGGAAATCGGTAACCACTTCGTTTATTTCCCGACGTAATCGTTGCTCCAAAGTCTTTCCTTCCTGAGTAGAGAAACTCAGCGAAAAGTCATTGTAACGGAGGCTTTCCACCATCCGAAGAATAAGGCTTGTAGAATGGTGTAACAGATAACAAGCGTAAATTATAAACAATAGGATACCCAGCACTGTAAAAAGCAAGCAAAAATAAAGCTTATATTGATAGAAAAGGACAGAAGCAATGGAAAGTCCGATTACTACCAATAGCAACAAAATCATGCGGAGGGTATAGAAACCGTTCATTATCCTATTTTTTCGAGTTTACGATAAAGTGAATAGCGGGTAATTCCCAAATATTCGGCAGCTATGTTCAGATTACCTCCAGCCCGTTTGATGGCCCGTTCGATGGTTTTCTTTTCCACCATCTCCAAGTTCAGTGTATCGTCTGCTTCATCCGGCTTTTCAACTTGAGCCTCCAATACAAAGTTACTTGCCCTCAACTGCAAGGTATCCGAAAGCAGGACGGCCCGTTCAATGGCATGTTGCAACTCGCGTACATTCCCCGGCCAAGAATATCGCATCAGTTTTTGATGGGCTTCACGAGTTATGCTTTTGACATTCTTTTTGTATTTATGGGCATAGCGCTGTACAAAGTAGTCGGCCAACAACGAAATGTCTTCCCCGCGTTCACGAAGGGGAGGTATAGAGATTTCGATGGTATTGATACGATAGAACAAATCCTGACGGAACTTGCCTTCGGCCACCATCTGACGAAGATTGCAATTAGTGGCACAAATCAACCGTACATCAATAGGAATGGTTGTGGTAGACCCCAATCGGGAGATTTCACGCTTTTCCAAAGCAGTTAGCAATTTGCTTTGCATGGCAAGCGACAAGTTACCTATCTCGTCCAGGAAAAGTGTACCGCCCGATGCGGCTTCCATGCGTCCGGCTTTAGAAGTACGGGCATCGGTAAAGGCTCCTTTTTCATAACCGAAGAGTTCGCTTTCGAACAACGATTCCGGAATGCTTCCCAAATCGATGGACACAAAAGGACGGTCTTTCCGCGAAGAGAAAAAACGGAGCGAACGGGCCACCAAATCCTTTCCCGTACCATTTTCGCCAAGTATCAGGATGTTGGCATCGGCATCCGAGAGTTTATAGATGGTATCATTCACTTCACGCATCACCTGCGATTTGCCTATCATTTGTGGTGCTTCTTCCGATTGTCCGCTCAGTGCTACCACCTGTGCCTTCAGTTTCTTGATTTCTCTTTGCGATTCACGCAACTTGAAAGCAGCAGAAACGGTGGCCAGAAGCTTTTCCTTTTCCCAGGGCTTGGATATAAAATCAGTAGCCCCGGCCTTGATGGCTCTTACCGCTTTATCCGTATCGGCAAAGGCAGTCATAAAGACCACAACCGCTTCGGGGTCCAGATTCAATATTTGCTCCAGGCAATCGAATCCTTCTTCTCCACTCACAGCATCGCGACTGAAGTTCATATCGAGCAAAATCACATCAGGACCATACGTTGTCATGAAATGTTCAACACGCGAAGGCTGGGTAGTAACCTTCACTTTTTCAACATGCGGTTCGAGCAACAAATTCAGTGCAAAAAGTACGTCTTCGTTGTCGTCAATTATCAAAATTTTTCCTTTTTTTGCCATATCGCAGCAAATATACGAAATTATTTCATGTGTTGTATGTGCGATTTCGCACATAATTTGTGCGAAATCGCACATGTTTTTGCGTGTTAAAAAGTGTTTCTCACCTCGTTTTCAGCGAGTTTCGAGTTTGGCACGGTTTTTGTAGTATAAATAGTAGAAATTTTAAAAAAAGACAGATGAAGAAGCTATTGATTATCGCATTACTTTTCAGTGCATCGATGCCGGTTGTTGGTCAATCTACCTTGGACCTTACGCTATCGCAAGCCATCGACATTGCACAAGAAAATTCGCCCGAAGCGCAGGCGGCACGTCATACTTATCGGTCGGCTTATTGGAATTACCGATATTATAAAGCCAACTATTTGCCATCGGTTACGCTCACTTCGAATCCTACTTTCAATGAGCAAATCAATAAGATTACACAGCCCGATGGGACCAACCTGTTCATCAAACAGAACCAGTTGAGCACCGACTTAAACCTCACCATCAATCAGAACATTCCTTTAACAGGTGGTAACTTCTTTGTCCGTAGTAACCTTACCCGTTTGGATGAATTCGAAAACGATGTGACTGCCTACAATTCGCAACCCTTGGTTATCGGTTACCAGCAGACTTTGTTGGGGTATAACTCCTTGAAATGGGACAAGCGCATCGAGCCGGTACGCTATCGCGAGGCACGGAAGAATTACAACGAAGCCTTGGAATTGGTGGCATCGCAAACCTGTAATCTGTTCTTCAACCTGGCTACGGCACAAGCCAATCTGGATATTGCCACCGCCAATTACGCTTCGGCCGATACTTTATATAGATATGCACAGGGCCGATACAACATTGGTACCATCACCGAAAACGAAATGCTGCAACTCGAAATCAACAAGCTTTCGGGCGAAACGGATATGATGAACGCCCGCATCGAGGTGGAAGACCAGATGCAAACCCTCCGCTCGTTCTTGGGCATTCAAGACGAAGTAGAAATCCGGGTGATTCCCGATAATGAAGTACCCGACTTCCAAGTGCCCATGGCAGATGCCCTTCAGAAAGCCTTGGCCAACAGCCCCGACCCCGAAATGTACGAACGCATGAAACTACAGAGCAAAAGCAACTTGGCTTATGCCAAAGGAAATGCCGGACTGAAGGCCGACCTCTATGTACAATTCGGTCTTTCGCAAACGGCCGACAAATTACGCGATTCGTATCGCGACCCCATGAACCAATATTATGCCAGCATCGGCATCTCACTCCCCATCCTGGATTGGGGACGGGCCAAGGGGCAAGTACGGGTAGCCCGTTCAAACGTAGATTTGGTAAATACCCAAGCCGAACAAGGCATGAAGGATTTTGAACTGAACGTATGCAAGATGGTACGCCAATTCAACCTGCAAAGACAATATGTCATTGTGGCTTCGAAAGCCGACCGTACCGCCGAACGCCGTTACGATGTGGCCAAACGCCTATATATATTAGGCAAGTCGACCATCCTCGACTTCAATGCCGCCACTACCGAAAAAGATGCGGCCCGACGTAGTTACATCGCTGCCCTCAAAACCTATTGGAGCCTTTACTACGGCCTCCGTAGCATGACGGGATACGATTACGAAAAGAACCAGAAGATAACAGAAAATTATCCGGAAATATAGTAAAGAGACTCACCACAGATTACACAGATAAACACAGATTTTATATTTAATATTTGTGTAATCATTAATAAAAAATATTAATCCGTGGAAATCTGTGTAATCCGTGGTAAAAATAGAAAATCATAAATCAAACAATATGGACTTCAAGATTGAAAAGAAACCGTGGTACATCCGTTACCGTTACTATTTGTTGGCAGGAGCAGCCTTCATTGTATTCTTAGTATACGTCATCTCCCTCTCATTGGGACCGAGGAAGTTGCGCATAGAAAGCGACAACATCCAGATAGCCCAAGTCGTGGACGGAAAGTTCATGGAGTATGTCGATGTAGAAGGATTGGTGCAACCCATCCTCACCATCAAGGTAAACACCCGCGAAAACGGTAGTGTGGAACGCATTGTAAACGAAGAGGGAAGCACCTTGAAAAAGGGAGACACCATCTTAGTACTGACCAACCCCGAACTGATACGCGAGATAGAAGACCAGCGCGATGAATGGGAAAACCAACGCTACAGCTATAAGGAACGCGAAATAGAAATGGAGCAGAAAAGCCTTTCGCTGAAACAACAGGCACTCCAGACACAATACGAAATGAACCGTCTGCAAAAGAACTTCGGATTGGAAAAGGAAGAATACCAGATGGGCATCAAGAGCAAGGCCCAACTCGAAGTGAGTGAAGACGAGTATAACTATAACCTACAAAAGACAGCTTTGCAGATGGAAAGCCTGCGGCACGACTCGGCCATGACGGTAGTACGAAAAGAACTCCTTCGCAATGAAATGGAGCGCGGACAGAAAAAGTATCTCCGTAGCATGGAACGTTTGGACGGATTGGTGGTGCGCGCACCCATCGACGGACAACTGAGCTATGTCAATGCTACCCCCGGCCAACAAGTAGCTTCGAATACAAACATTGCCGAAATCAAGGT
>CAZFDP010000029.1:0-13558 GCA_964518185.1 uncultured Phocaeicola sp.
GTATATGTCTTACTCAAGACACTTGATGTTGATGTATAATCATAATTGGAGATATTATACTTAGAGTTAGTTTCTGTAGATGATGTTTCATCGGTACCCATCAACATCTGATAACCTAATTCTTGTGTATGAAGCTTGGCATAAGGAGCCACTACTGTCATTTCTGCTCTACCGATAGTAGAGAATATGGAAGAACTGTCTGCCTTAGATTCAGAAGGCATATCCAACCAATCTTCGCACGACGTAAAAGTCAGCAACAAGACTGATACTCCTAATATATTTAATATCTTTTTCATATTCGTCATTAATTTAGAATGTTAAGTTTACGCCTAATACCCAGCTCTTGGAACGTGGATAAGATGAATTATCGATACCTGGAGTCAAGGCACTGTTTGTCGCCGACACTTCAGGATCGTAACCTGTATAATCTGTAAATGTGTAGATGTTATTCAACGTACAATAAATACGAGCATTACTGATTTTTGCACGCTTTACAATGTCCTTCGGCAAAGTATACCCCAACGTAATGGTGCTCAAACGCAAATAAGAACCGTCTTCAATGTAATAACTGCTATGGTCGCTGATAGCTGTCTTATTATTGGTAGAAATATTCCACATTGCATTCTTGCTATACTGATGTGGGTTCAATGCTGCCAAACGCTGTAAGTCTGTCGATTCCTTACCTGTTGCAGGATCAATCAAATTAAAGCGGTCCTTCATGGTAGAAAGGGTATTTTGATTTGCCAAATACGGGCCGATAAAACGTTGGGTACTCATATTGAACACATCTCCACCTACTGCAAAATTCATAAACACATTCAAATCGAAGCCTTTATATGTAAAGGTATTGTTCCAACCGCCGGTAAAGTCTGGTGATGCATTACCAATCACTGTACGGTCATTGGTACTCCATACAGGATTGCCATCTTCATCCGTTTCGCCAGTTACCGCTACATATTTGGCATCACCCGGTTTTACAGAAGCACGGTTAAATCCTTTCAAAGAGGCCACTCCGTTTTTCAAAGTATAGCTTCCATCTGCATTTTGGGTGAAGTCGTCGGTAGTATAGATTCCATCATACACCAATCCGTAGAATTGTCCCAATGGTTTACCCTTTTCAATCTTAAAGCCCATACGGGAACTGTAATCTTGGATAAAATAATTGGTTTCACTATCACCATAGATATCCAATACCTTAGAACGATTGAAAGCAATGTTGAAATCCATAGTCCAAGTAAAGTCTTTAGTACGGATATTGGTTGAATTCAATACCATTTCAATACCTCGGTTGCGGATAGAGCCCAAATTCTGATATTGTGTTGTATAACCTGTTGAGCTCGGAATCTGGTTCTTAATCAACAAGTTGGACGACTCATTGTTATACCAGTCGATTGACAGATTTACACGATTATTCAGCACAGACATATCCAAACCGATATTTGTGGTAGTTGTTTTTTCCCATTTCAATTCTTTATTTCCTAACGTACTTCCTGGAAGATAAGTGATATAGTCTTTTCCATTGATACCATAATGTCCGGATCCATAGCTGGTTGCATACATATTGCTATCAATGTTATTATTACCCGAAGTACCATAACCTACGCGTAATTTCAAATTCTGGAAGATTTCCTGATCTTTCATGAAGGCTTCTTCCGAAATACGCCAAGCTGCAGATGCCGATGGGAAGTACCCCCATTGATTTCCTTTTGCAAACTTGGAAGAACCGTCGGCGCGCAATGTTGCTGTTACTAAATAACGGTCATTAAAATTATATGAAAGACGGCCAAATACCGAAACCAACCCAACTTTGTCTTTACCAGAAGTCCAAGTATAAGGAGTACCCATACTAACATCATTCAATCCGAAGTTACCATCAGTAAAATTGCGGTATTCATTCTTCATGTTCATGTCTTCTGCATAATAAGTTTCCTGTCCCAACAATACATTGAAACGATGAGCATCCTTGATATCAAATGCATAATTCAATGTATTTGTTATCTGCCATGAGAATTTTTCACTGTTATTACGATAACCATAGCCATAAGGACTTTGATTACTTGATGCCTGTTTGGAAGAACCATCATCCCAATAATCCTGACGAATTTGACGCCACATATAGCTGGCAGACGTACGGAAAGTCAAATCTTTCAAGATATCAATTTCCAAACCGGCATTTACTGTTGCAAGACGAGTGAATTTTTCATTACTTACCGCCAAATTATTGATAATAGGATTATTGGCATCATAATTATCACCACCATACATAGAAGAGAATTCATCACCCAAATCGGATCCAATCAACTCTTCATTAGTCCAACGAATACCTCCGGTTACCGGTTGTAGAATCGTTTGTTTTAAAGCACCTCCCAACGAGCCACCACCATCAACTTTTGTTTGTTGCAAACTGGTTGAGAAATCAAAACGTACCCCTTTCCACAATTCATGATTTATTTTTGCACGGATACTGTTCTTTTGATAATTATGCTTATCCATAATACCATCTTCACCAGTATAGTTATAACTCAACATATATTTAGTCTTGTCGCTACCACCACTGATATTCACGTTATGATTCTGAGTAATACCTGTATTCCCAAATACCAAATCCTGCCAGTCAATAGCTGCCTTTCCACCATATTCTTTAGAGATACGGTCATATGCTCCTGTATAGAAATCAGCAGCATTTACATCTCCACCGAATAAAGTTGCGTATTTGTCCTGTACACCACGCAACAATTGAAATTCATACTGATATTTCACATAATCTTCTACGCCCAACAAATCCAGTTTTTTGCCTAAATAGTCAAAACTCACAAATCCGTTATAAGACACTTCAGTCTTACCCGATTTTCCTGATTTAGTTGTAATAAGTACAACCCCATTTGAGCCTCGTGCACCATAAATAGCGGTAGCTGAAGCGTCCTTCATCACATCAATTGATTCAATATCATTGATGTCCACATTCTGCAAGCCATTTTCCATTTGGAAACCATCCACTATATATAGAGGAGAAGTACCTTGAGTAATGGAAGTACCTCCACGCACAGTGATGTTAATATCTGCACCTGGAGCGCCACTCTGTTGGATAATCTGTACACCGGCAGCCTTACCCGCTAAAGCTTGGGCAGCAGTAGTAACCGGAGCCATAGTCAGTTCTTTAGAACCTACAGAGACCGAAGAGCCTGTCAAATCTTTACGTTTTACCTTGGCATAACCAATGGCTACGACTTCTTCCAACATAATGGAAGATTCGGCCAAAGTAATTTCAAGATGATTTCTACCGCCAATTTGAACGGTTTTTGTCTCGTAGCCTACAAACGAAACAAGTAGTTCTTTAGCTGACGACGGAACCGCCAATGTAAAATTACCATCCATATCGGTAATAGTACCTACAGCATTGTCGCCTTTTACCGTAACCGACGCACCAATTACAACATCAGATGCGTCACGAACAGTTCCTGTGATTGTTCGTGTTTGAGCATAAACGCTTAACGAACTGCTTATTAACATAAACATTAATAAGCTTAGAATCCTAATTGAATTTTTCATGGTCTTAGAATAATTTAAAGTAAACATGATAAAAATTTCTCAGCTTATATTTTTGCCCAAAATTACCTTTTAAAATCGAGCCGTCCATGGACAAATCATCTTTTTATATGTAAAATTAGCCTATTCATCGTAAATAACGCCCGGTTTTGCAAGAAAATCTGAGAAGTATTGTATTTTTTTTGTATTTTCGTACCAAAATCCATGCAAATGAAAAGCATTCGCCATATAACCGTTTTGTTATTATTGGCAGTATTACACCTGTCAGTGCAAGCCTCTGTAGAAATCAGTTCCAAATTACTGACGACTGCAGACGGGCTATCCGACAATACTGTACGACATATCTATCAGGACAGCAAAGGGTTTCTATGGTTAGCGACTCTAAACGGCCTTAACCGTTATGATGGTAATTCCTTCATCAAATACTACCCACAAGAAGGTAGAAAGAATTCTTTGTCGGATCATCGTGTTCGTAAAATATTTGAAGATAAAAACGGTTTTTTATGGATTAAGACCTTTGCCGACACATTCGATTGTTATTGCCTAAAAAATGACGAATTCATCGACTTCATCGGAGACGACACTTATCATCCACGCTATAAAGAGTTCCTCATGCAAGGAGAAAACATTTGGTTGTGGGGAAACTCCGATGGTTGTGCCCGAATAAGCTATAATAACGGGGAGTTTTCATCTGATTTCTTCAACACCTATACAGGGACTCTACCTACAAACAATATTCTTTTCATCCGAGAAGGTATCGACAATGATGCATACATCATGACAAGTAACGGTCTATACCACTGGAAACAAGGAAACATAACTCATCTTTCCAAATTAGTTTTTAACAAAAGTATATTTTATCAAGACCAAATCTTGTTCATTTCTTCCAACGGAGAATTATGGATAAAAAGCCATAAACACTTCCAAAAAGTAGGCAGTATCCCTTACCCCTCTGGTCAAGCACCAACCGACGCCCTCAATATCAAGGAGAAATGC
Organism: uncultured Phocaeicola sp.; assembly: GCA_964518185.1. GTDB lineage: Bacteria > Bacteroidota > Bacteroidia > Bacteroidales > Bacteroidaceae > Phocaeicola. The sequence goes on from CAZFDP010000029.1 coordinate 4,543, forward strand.
ATCATTTTCACCCCGACTCACAGCTATGTTTTCAACATGAAGACATACCAAATAGAAACCACCCCATCCCATCTTTATATTCCCAATGGAATTGTAAGCACAGATAATCGAAACAATTATTGGGTACAAAATGGGACAGGAAATATACATTACATTCACGCAAAAACGGGCAAAACAAAAATATTTCCACTGCTTCCTAAGGACGACCACTACCTTTTACGCCGTGAGCAATACCATATATTACATGATTCACACGATATTATCTGGATTACAACATACGGTAATGGTCTGTTTGCTTATAATCCAAGAACAGAAGAATTACAACAATTCACAGCAAACGACAGTCATTCCTCCCACATACCTTCAAACTTTCTTCAAAATATCATGGAAGACCGTTCAGGTGGTATATGGATTGGAGCTGAATTCTGCGGCATTTCACATTTGAAAGTCATAAACGAAGGAGCGTTACGGATTTTACCGAAAGGAAATGGAAGAAATGTAATACGCATGGCGCACCAAAAAGAAAATGGAGACATATACATAGGTATCCGTGATGGAGAATCATATATATACGATTCTAATATTACCATATTAAAAAGCAAAAGGGGGAAAGACCTAAATGTCTATTCTATCTACGAAGATGAAAACGGCCAAGAATGGATAGGCACTCGCGAAGATGGTCTTTTCATAGGAGACAAACAATATAAGATGTCGACTAATCCCCATTCGCTCTCAAATGATGCCATATTCGATATATTAAGGGATAAAAAAGGTAGGATGTGGATAGGCACTTTCGGAGGAGGAATCAATTTAGCTATTCCCGGAGAAGATGAATATCATTTTCAACAAATTCCCATAAATGATTACGGACAATGCTGGATACGATGCCTAATAGAAGACCGTAATGGCTGGATATGGGCAGGAACAAGCGGAGGTCTATTGATATATCATCCGGATAGTATACTTGAAAATCCCTCAAATTATTATAGTTACAACCGGACGAACAAAATGTTGAAAAGTGATGTAATACGCTCCATATTAGAAGATAAATCGGGACGGATATGGATTGCCGAATCCGGTGAAGGTTTTAGTGTATGCATTCCTGATGGCAATTATAGTCATCTATTATTCAAGCATTATGATACCAACCATGGAGTAAGTAACAATAAAGTACAAGCTTTTGCAGAAGATCGTCAAGGAATGATATGGATTTCTACCGAATATGGAATTTCTTGTTTCAACCCACAAGACGAAACATTCGAGAATTATCTCTTTTCTGCCGATATTTTAGGGAATGTATATTGTGACAATTGTGCCATTACTCTGACTGACGGCCGATTGGCCTTCGGTTCCAACCACGGATTAATAATCATAGATCCTAAAGAAATAAACAAAAAGAAAAATACTCCGACAGTCACATTTACTAACTTAAAAATTAATGGAATTTCCGTACACCCCAATGATGAGGATTCTCCCCTATCCTCTATGTTGGCTTATACACAAAATTTAGAACTAAAATATTACCAAAATTCTTTTGCTGTAGAGTTTTCGACATTGGATTATCCAGACTCTCAAACAGCCAAGTTCAGCTACAAGTTACAAAATTACGATGAAGAATGGAGTATACCCTCTTCTTTGAATTTTGCAGCATACAAGGATTTACCTTCCGGCACATACTATCTACATGTGAAAGCCTGTAACATGGCGGGGGTATGGGGAACAGAAAAAGCTGTACTAACCATCATCATCCGTTCTCCATTTTGGGCTACAGGCTGGGCTTTCATTATATACATCATATGTACAGCCATAATATTCTTCGTCGTATTCCGAACAATTAACCACATGAATATGCTAAAAAATAAAATAGCAATAGAAAAACAACTGACTGAATATAAATTAATGTTCTTTACCAATATATCACACGAATTTCGTACACCTCTGACACTGATACTGGGAGCTATAGAAAAAATCTCTCATATCGAGAATATTCCTCGTGAAGCGACCCTACCATTACAATCCATGGACAAAAGTAGTAAGCGGATGCTAAGATTAGTCAACCAATTATTAGAGTTCAGAAAAGTACAAGCCAACAAGCTTTCGCTTTCATTGGAAAAGACAGACATTATTTCTTTTCTCCGAAACATTTATGATAATTTTAATGACATTGCCGAACAGAAAAACATGCAAGTAAACTTCTCGGCATTTACAGATTCTTACCCAATGTATATAGACAAGGAAAAAGTAGACAAGATAGCCTACAATCTACTATCTAATGCCTTCAAATATACCCCTAAAGACGGGAAGGTAAATTTCTCTATCATTTTGGACGAAAAGGAACAAAAAATACAGATACAAGTAACCGATACCGGAGTTGGGATTCCTTTAAATAGACAAAAAGAACTGTTCAAGCGTTTCATGCAGAGCAGTTTTTCCACCAATAGTATAGGAATAGGCCTGCATCTAAGTTATGAATTAACTATGATTCATAAAGGAAGTATTGCATATAAAGAAAACGAGAAGCAAGGCTCTATATTTACAGTTTGTTTACCTATAGACCCTTCGGTTTATTCGACCGAAGACTTTTTACGTCCCAATCACTTTTTATTGGAAAAAGAAGAAAGATTGTGGGATATGGAAACAAGCAAACAGCCATCAGAAATTACACCTTTAAACAAAAGAAAAATTCTGATAATAGAAGACGACAGTGAAATTCGCCAATTACTAAGAGAAGAAATCGGGATTTATTTTAAAGTGGAAACTGCAGCTGATGGAAATACTGGATTAGAAAAAGCACGTACCATAGAACCCGATCTTATTATATGCGATGTCCTAATGCCCGGCGTCACCGGTTTTGATTTAAGTCGGAAACTAAAAGGAGATTTTGCCACAAGCCATATTCCTATTATCTTACTTACCGCTTTAAACTCACCCGAGAAACAATTGGAAGGTATTGAAAACGGAGCTGATGCCTATATATCAAAACCTTTCAGCATCAAATATATATTAGCACGCATATCCAAATTAATCGAACAGCATGACAAACTCCGTGAGAAATTTTCCAAGGAACCTCAAAACATGAATGAGACAATTTATCTAACTCAAAGAGACAAAGAATTCATGACACAAGTTACAGAAATTCTGGAGAAGAACATGACCCGTTCCGATTTCACCATCGAAGAATTTGCTTCATTAATGCAAATCAGCAAGACCACATTCTACTCCAAGGTAAGAGGATTGACAGGATTGCCCCCCGTAGAGTATCTTCGTATATCCCGCTTAAATAAAGCAGCCCAATTACTCTCGATCGACAAAGGGATCAACGTATCGGAAGTAGCCTACCAAACAGGCTTCAACGATCCTCTATATTTCAGCAGATGTTTCAAACAACATTTCGGAGTTTCTCCTTCTGCTTATCAAAAGGGAATCGTCTCCCAATAATGATACGAGTTACAGTAATCAAGCCAAACAGAATATCAATCCGGCCAGTCAGTCTTCCTGCACTTCAAAATCTTCTTTGCCTACTCCACACATGGGACATATCCATCCTTCAGGCAAATCTTCAAAAGCCGTTCCTGGAGCTATGCCACCATCTTCATCACCTAATTCAGGGTCGTACACCCAGCCACAAATTGTACACACATACTTTTTCATAATCAATTGTTTTAATGGTTCCAACATTTTAACAATGAATATGAGTATTTGGTTCACTTTACAAGCAATCGTTTCAGTTCTTCCATACCCTCGGATGCACCCTTCTGAATGACATGAACCTGACGGCCGGAAGCGATAGGAACTTGATTGGGGTCAATCAAATAAACCGGAACTCCACGAGGTACATAATTAAGCAGACCTGCAGCCGGATACACATTCAACGACGTACCGATAATGAGGAACACATCTGCCCCTTCGCAATAATCGATGGCCTTCTCTATCATAGGAACTGCCTCGCCAAACCACACAATAAACGGACGCAGTTGCGAACCATCGGCCGCAGTATCTCCTATCTTCACTTCGTATTCTTCCGGAGCCAACTCCTTGATATATCGGGAATCATTGGGACTCCAACTCGATGTAACTTTTGTCAATTCACCATGTAAATGAATCACATTAGAACTACCTGCCCGTTCATGCAAATTATCCACATTCTGGGTAATCACCGTTACATCGAAGTATTTCTCCATTTCCGCTACCAACTCATGCCCCCGGTTTGGTTTTACCGTAAGCAACTGCTTACGACGCTCGTTGTAGAAGTCGGTTACCAACTGCGGATTGGCAGCATAGCCTTCGGGGGTAGCCACCTGTTCCACAGGATACTTGTCCCATAACCCACCAGCATCTCGAAACGTACTGATTCCGCTTTCTGCACTCATCCCTGCCCCTGTCAATACAACCAATTTCTTCATTTTTCCTCCTTTATTTAACTAAACACTACAAAAATAACTATTTTTATAGACTTATAAACAAATTCATTCAAAGAAAAGCCCTAACTTTGTGCGTTTTATAAATAAGTTTGATGTTTTAAACACTAATTATGGATAAATTCAGTTATGCTATCGGTCTGGGAATCGGACAGAATTTATTGAGCATGGGTGCTCAAGGCATTAGCGTGCAAGATTTTGCACAAGCAGTTTCGGATGTATTGAATCATAAGGAAACAGCCATTTCGCACAATGAAGCACGCGAAATCGTAAACAAGTACTTCGAAGAACTCGAAGCCAAGATGAATGCCGAAAACATTGAAAAGGGCAAAGCTTTCTTAGCTGAAAATGCCAAGAAGGAAGGCATTGTTACATTGCCCAGCGGTTTACAATATCAGGTTTTGCAAGAAGGTAACGGCAAGAAGCCAAGTGCCACCGACCGTGTAAAGTGCCATTACGAAGGTACATTAATAGACGGAACTTTGTTCGACAGTTCCATCAAGCGTGGCCAACCGGCTGTATTCGGTGTAAACCAGGTTATCAAGGGTTGGGTAGAAGCCTTGCAATTGATGAGCGAAGGTTCCAAATGGAGACTCTTCATCCCATCTGAATTGGGATACGGAGCCCAACAAGCAGGCGAAATGATACCTCCACACAGCACCTTGATTTTTGAAGTGGAATTAATTGAAGTATTATCATAATAAAAACAATCAAAATGAAAAAGATCAGTATTTTTGCTGCTATCGCAGTTGCAGCCGGTCTGGCTTCTTGTACAGCACAGGCTCCGAAGGCTAATTTGAAGAGCGAACTCGACTCTTTATCGTACATGAAAGGTATCCAAATGACTCAGGGCTTGGAACAATACGCATTAGGTCAGTTGAGAGTAGACAGTGCTTATTTGGACAATGAATTCGTAAAGGGTATCTTAGAAGGGGTTAAATTATCTGAGACAGAAAAAGGTGCAGCCTATATTCAAGGTATGTTGATTGGCCGTCAAGTAAATGTAGACATGTTCTCCGGTGTCAGTCAACAAATTTTCGGCAACGACTCTGTAACTTTGGACAAGAACAATTTCTTAGCCGGTTTCTTTGCAGCCATCAAGGCTGATTACAACCAAGACATGATGACCGAAGCTTCTGCTTACGCCACTATCCGCGAAGAAGCCATCAAGGCAAAGGCTATGGAAGAAAAGTATGCAGACAACAAAGCTGCCGGTGAAAAGTTCCTCGAAGAAAACAAGGCCAAGGAAGGTGTACAGACTACCCCCAGCGGTTTGCAGTACAAGGTAATCAAGGAAGGTAAGGGTGCTATTCCTACCGATTCTTCTACTGTAAAAGTAAACTACAAGGGTACTTTGATTGATGGTACAGAGTTCGACAGTTCTTACAAGCGCAACGCTCCGGCTACTTTCCGTGCCAACCAAGTTATCAAGGGCTGGACAGAAGCCTTGACCATGATGCCTGTCGGTTCAAAGTGGGAACTTTACATTCCACAGGAATTAGCTTATGGTTCACGTAATACAGGCCAAATCAAGCCGTTCTCTACTTTGATTTTCGAAGTTGAATTGCTTAGCATCGAAGACAAGAAGTAATTCAAACTCCAATACTAATAGTGGGTGTATCGAAATGTACACCCACTATTTTTTTTAGGCACGGATTACACGGATTGAACGGATAAAATTAATGTAAACACACACTAAAAACCGTGTTAATCCGTGTAATCCGTGCCTAATCCAACCACCTTTTTATTTGAGGAAGAAGGGTGGATTAACCCTTCTTTTCTTTTACATTACTATGGGCTTCGACCACATTTACCACATAGTCGGCCAACTTTTCACACTCGCCAATCAAGTCCATGTAGTGAACCCCCATCTGGTAGTCGTATTCCTTGTTGTTCACATCCACCACATTCTGGTTCTTCAGTTGCTTGCGGTAATTGTTGATTTCATTTTCCAAATTGAACGATTTGTTCACATCTACCGCATGGTGTTCATCTTCCACCAAAGTAATCATCTGTTCCAAAGCATTGTCGGTCAGGTGAAACATCTGGTGAATATGTTCATATTGCTTTTCTGTAAAGTCCATCCCCCCCTGACGCTTGCGGCTAATGGTACGCGCCAAATTATAGCAACTGTCGCCAATGCTTTCAATTTCAGTCACTTCGCGGAGCATACCTCGTATTTCCACCTTACTATCGGCACTCAAGCGTCCTTCCGACACTAAGTTCAGATAGTTGGCTATTTCCACTTCCATGCTGTCGCTGATGTTTTCGTACTTTTCGATACGGCTGAACAGTTTGTTGAAATCGTTTTCATTACCAGTATGCAACAAATCGCCCACCATACCAAACATGCGGTGAATACGTTCGGCAAACAAGTTGATTTCCTTGCGGGCCTGCATGATGGATAGTTCGGAAGTAGAGAGCAAGCCACCGGTAATGAAACGCAAACGGTATTCTTCTTCCTGTTCCTTCTGTGGAATAATGAAACAAACCGTCTTTTCTATCAGTTTCACAAACCAAATCAAAATCAGCACATTACAAATATTGAAAGCGGTATGGAAGGCCGAAAGTTTGAACGAAACAGCCACTGCCGGGTCGGTTGAGCCCATCACATCGGTTACGAACCAAGAAACAGCCATGGTAAACGGTTTGAAAAGACAGAGTACCCAGATTACACCGAACACATTGAATACCATATGCGCCAAAGCAGCCCGTTTGGCCGGAACATTACCGGTTATGGCCGCCAAATTAGCTGTAATGGTAGTACCAATATTTTCGCCCAACACCAAAGCGGCACCTATTTCAAAACTAATCCAACCATTGGCACACATAATAAGTGTAATGGCCATGGTAGCCGCCGATGCCTGTACTATCATGGTAAGCACCGTTCCTACAATAACGAAGAGAATGACAGAGGCAAAGCCCATATCGGTATAATTCTGTAAGAACGAAAGCATTTCAGGGTTCTGTTGCAAATCCGGTGCATTGGATTTTAACATGGAAAGTCCCATGAACAGGAACGAGAAACCAAAAATAAACTCACCGATATATTTATGATTATTCTTGTTGGAGAACAACAAGGGAACACCAATGGCCAACAATGGCAATGACATGGCCGCCATGTCTACCTTAAATCCAAGAGCCGAAATAATCCATGCAGTCACCGTAGTACCGATATTGGCACCCATAATTACACCGATAGATTGCGAGAGACTCAGCAAGCCGGCATTCACAAAGCTCACCACCATGACCGTGGTAGCCGAAGAAGATTGGACCAAAGCGGTAATCAACAAACCGGTAAGGACGCCGGTTACACGATTGGTAGTCATCGCAGTGAGGATTCTACGCAAACGGTCGCCTGCAAACTTCTGCAAGCCCTCACTCATAATTTTCATCCCATACAGGAACAGTGCCAGAGACCCCAGCAACTTTAAGAAATCATAAAAAGAATATTCCATCTTTTAATTAGTTTTGTATGAATGGGAAGTTATCCAAAAAAATGAGTATCTTAACCGCCCAATTCATGCGTTAATTAATAAATATTACGTTTATGTTACAAATATATTGCAAAAATATTAATAGTTCCAAATCTTTTCCACACGGAATTTCACTTTTAGACGTTTATAAAGGTTTTAATCTCAATTTACCCTATGGGCCGGCCAATGCCAAAGTAAACAATAAGGTAGAAGGACTCAACTACCGTTTCTATAACAATAAGGATGTGGAATTTCAGAACATCTGTACCTCATCGGGCATGCGTACTTACGTCCGTTCCCTTTGTTTCGTGCTCTGCAAAGCGGTAGAAGAGCTCTATCCGCAAGGCAGCATCATGCTGGAACATCCCGTTTCAAAAGGATACTATTGCCGCATGAATATCGACCGTCCCATCGGGCTGGACGATGTGCAACGCATCAAACAACGCATGAAGGAAATCATAGCCGAAGATATCCCTTTCAAGCGTTATGAATGCCACACCGAAGAAGTGGTGGAACTGTTCAGAAAGAGAGGAATGACGGATAAGGTGAAACTATTAGAGACATCGGGCAACCTCTATTCCTATTATTATACATTGGACGATACCGTCGATTATTACTATGGCAGCCTGCTGCCCAGCACCGGATACATCCACCTGTTTGGCCTCGAAAAGTATTACGACGGGCTGCTTCTGCAAGTACCCAACCGGCAGCAACCCGACGAACTGGAAGAAATGGTAAAGCAAGAAAAGATGCTCGATGTATTCAAGGAGCACCGTCGCTGGAACCAAATTTTGGGTGTAGGAAATGTAGGCGACTTCAATGAAGCCTGCAACCAAGGTTATGCCACCCAACTCATCAATGTATCCGAAGCCTTACAGGAAAAACGCATCTCGCAGATTGCCGATGAAATATCCCATCGCAAGGAACAAGGCCAACCGTTGAAGTTGATTCTGATTTCAGGACCGTCTTCATCGGGAAAGACTACCTTCAGCAAACGGTTGAGTGTGCAACTCATGGCCAATGGTATCCGCCCCTATCCGGTATCCTTGGACGATTACTTCGTAAATCGTGAACAGACACCTCGCGATGCCAACGGAGAATACGATTATGAATCACTCTACG
>CAZFDP010000030.1:0-13476 GCA_964518185.1 uncultured Phocaeicola sp.
CTCAATGTTCAGGATAATTGTCCCCAATATTAAGGACAATTTATAGATATGTTAATTTCCTGATTTATGTTACATTGCCATGGGCATATGATAACTGTTTGTTGTATTTATACATTAGTGGAAGGAGTGAAACAAGATTGTGGTATAAAAGAATGAAAGAGTATTTGGGCTTATCCGATTATTTTCCTATCTTGCACCCCAAATGAATAAACCTTTAACAAAGAATACGTATGAAATATCAATTGGCAATTATCGGTGGAGGACCGGCAGGATATACGGCAGCCGAAGCGGCAGGAAAAGCAGGACTGAGTGTAGTGTTGTTTGAAAAGAACAGTTTGGGGGGTGTGTGTTTGAATGAGGGGTGTATCCCTACCAAAACCTTGCTCTATTCGGCGAAAGTATATGATTATGCCAAACATGCGTCGAAGTATGCGGTAAATGTTCCCGAGGCATCGGTAGACTTACCAAAGATTGTCGCCCGTAAGCAAAAGGTGGTACGTAAATTGGTATTGGGAATCAAGGCGAAACTTACGGCTCACCAGGTAACAATAGTGACAGGCGAAGCGACTATAGTAAACAAGAATCAAGTGAAGTGTGGTGAAGAACTGTATGAGTGCGATAATTTGTTGCTCTGTACCGGTAGTGAAACATTTGTACCCCCTATTCCAGGAGTGGAGGAAGTGGATTATTGGACACATCGCAATGCGCTTGACAACAAGGAGCTTCCGGCATCGCTCACCATCGTTGGCGGTGGGGTAATAGGTATGGAGTTTGCTTCGTTCTTCTGTAGCTTGGGTGTAAAGGTGACGGTTATCGAAATGATGGATGAGATATTGGGTGGTGTAGATAAGGAACTCTCGGCCTTGCTGCGTGCGGAATACACCAAGAAGGGTATCAAGTTCTTGTTAAGTACTAAAGTTACTGCTTTGGCAAAAGACGAAAATGGAATAACCGTGTCTTACGAAAATGCAGAAGGACCGGGATGTGTAGTAGCCGAAAAGTTGTTGCTGAGTGTAGGACGCCGTCCTGTGGTGAAGGGCTTTGGCTTGGAAAACTTGGGATTGGAGCTGACCGAACGTAAATGTATCAAGGTGGACGAACATCTGCAATCTTCTGTACCGGGTGTGTATGTTTGTGGTGACTTGAATGGAGTCTCACTTTTGGCGCATACGGCTGTACGTGAGGCCGAAGTGGCTGTACACCATATTCTTGGTAAGGAAGATGCCATGAGCTACCGGGCCATTCCGGGCATTGTCTATACCAATCCGGAAATTGCATCGGTAGGTGCCAGTGAAGAAACACTTCAAAAGGAAGGAATAGATTACCAAACCATAAAGTTGCCGATGGCCTATTCCGGTCGATTTGTAGCCGAGAATGAAGGAGTGAACGGTGTGTGCAAGGTCTTGGTAGCCGAAGACGGCGAGGTGTTAGGTGCCAGCATGTTGGGTAATCCGGCTTCCGAACTGATAATTCTGGCAGGTATTGCTATCGAAGACCATAAGAAGATAGAGGACTGGAAACGATATGTATTCCCACATCCTACCGTAGGCGAAATCTTCCGGGAGTTATAAAATAAAGAATGAAACATTTATTCCTTATTGTATTCATAAGTGTCTGTTGGGGAAACCTCAAAGCCCAAACCATGGCCGAACGCTTGGATGCGCTTCTGAACGAAGAGGTGCTGAAAACATCGGAAGTGGGATTGAGCGTGTTCGACCTGACTTCCGGTGAGTCGCTGTACCGTTACCAAGATGAAAAGCTATACAGACCGGCCTCGACGGAGAAGGTCATTACATCGGTTACAGCTTTAGCACAATTGGGGACGAATTACACGATGGATACCCACTTATGGCATAACGGCCGGATAGAAAACGATACACTGAAAGGTAATCTCTACTTGATAGGCGGATTCGATCCTGAATTGATGGAGGTGCATTTGGACAGTTTGGTGGAGGCGGTAGTGCAGAGTGGTATCCGTTACATAGCCGATACATTGGTGGCCGATGTTTCGATGATGGATTCGGTTTATTGGGGTCCGGGATGGTCGTGGGACGATGCCCCTTATGCTTTCCAACCCTATCTGTCGCCGTTGATGTTGAACCGGGGGTGTGTAGAGGTGACGGTTATTCCTGCACAACCCGACTCGTTGCCTATAGTGGAATGTGTGCCGGTTTCAGGTTATTATCAGGTAAGGAACGAGGCGGTGAGCCGGAATCCACAAGCCGGCAAATTAAAGATTACCCGTAACTGGATGGAACATGGCAATGTAATTGCTATATCGGGTAATGTACATAAAAAGACTACTTCGCTGCTTAGTGTATATCCTTCGCAAGATTTCTTTCTGCATACGTTCATCGAACGTTTGCGGACAAGAGGTGTAGAAGTTGGGCGAAGTATCTATTCAGTCTGTCCGAAAGACAGTATACAACCTTTATTCACATTGCATAGACCCTTGCGGGAGGTACTGAAGCAGGCCTTGAAGGAAAGCGACAACTTATGTGCGGAATCGATGTTCTACCATTTGGCCTTACAGGACACTCTGCAGCGGGGCATAACAGCTGAAGACGGTACAAAGGCAATATATGCCTTTATGAAAAAGGCTTTGGGCTTCAATCCCGAAAATTATAAGATAGTGGACGGGAGTGGGGTATCCTTATATAATTATGTATCCCCTCGCTTGTTATTGGAATACTTGAAGTATGCTTATTATCACCGGGAAGTATTTTTACCTTTCTACGAAGCATTGCCCATAGCCGGAATAGACGGTACACTGAAGTATCGGATGAAGAAGACGCCGGCTTATAGGAATGTACGTGCAAAGACCGGTTCGGTAACAGGAGTCAGTTCGTTGGCCGGTTATGCGAAAGCAGTAAATGGGCATCAGTTGGCCTTTGTCATCATTAATCAGAATGTGATGAAGTTGGGAAAAGCACGAGCTTTTCAGGATAAAGTCTGCTCCATTTTATGCGAATAAATCAAATATTGCATGATTTGGAACAAAAAATACAATATTTATGAACGATAATTATACTGATAAATAGAATTAGTTTTGTAACTTTGCGAAAACAGAATGAACTTAAAATACATATCATGAAGACAAATTATGAAATTCGGTATGCCGCACATCCAGAGGATGCCAAGAATTATGATACTGCGAGAATCCGTCGTGACTTCTTGATTGAGAAAGTTTTCTCGGCTGATGAAGTGAATATGGTGTATTCCATGTACGATCGTATGATTGTGGGAGGTGCCATGCCGGTAAACGAAGTTCTGCCATTGGAAACCATCGACCCGCTGAAGGCTCCTTATTTCCTGACTCGTCGCGAAATAGGAATCTTTAATGTGGGAGGACCGGGAGTGGTGAAAGCCGGTGATGCCGTTTACGAAATCAATTATAAGGAAGCCCTTTATTTGGGTGCCGGTGACCGTGAGGTGACTTTTGAAAGCAAGGATGCCGCCCAACCGGCCAAGTTCTATTTCAATTCTACCAATGCTCATTGTACCTATCCTGATAAGTTGGTGACCAAGAAGGAAGCCATTGTTGCCGAAATGGGTTCGCTGGAAGGTTCAAACGACCGTCGTATCAACAAGATGCTGGTGAATCAGGTGTTGCCTACTTGCCAGTTGCAGATGGGGATGACCGAATTGATGAATGGTAGTGTATGGAATACCATGCCGGCACATTTACACAGCCGCCGTATGGAAGCTTACTTCTATTTTGAAGTACCCGAAGAACATGCAGTATGCCACTTTATGGGTGAACCTCAAGAAACCCGTCATTTGTGGATGAAGGGAGATCAGGCTGTCCTTTCGCCCGAATGGTCCATTCATAGTGCAGCAGCTACTCATAATTATACCTTTATTTGGGGTATGGGTGGCGAGAATCTGGATTATGGCGACCAGGATTTCTTTGCTATTACTGATTTGAAATAATACTTTTAATAACTACTTAAATCATTTATTTATCATGAACATTTTTTCTTTGGAAGGTAAGAACGCATGGATTACCGGCGCATCTTACGGTATTGGTTTCAACATTGCCAAAGCTTTCGCACAGGCAGGTATCAAGAACATTATCTTCAATGATATCAATGAAGAAGCATTGGCTAAGGGATTGGCTAACTACAAGGAAGCCGGTATTGAAAACGTACATGGTTATGTATGCGACGTAACCAATGAAGTAGCTGTTAAGGAACTCGTTGAAAAGGTACACGCAGAAGTGGGCCAAATCGATATTCTGGTGAACAACGCAGGTATTATCAAGCGTATTCCGATGCATGAAATGAAGCGTTCGGAATTCCAACAAGTAATTGATATTGACTTGGTAGGTCCGTTTATCTGTGCAAGTGCCGTTATTCCTGAAATGATGGAACGTCGTGAAGGTAAGATTATCAACATCTGCTCTATGATGTCTGAATTGGGTCGTGAAACAGTATCGGCTTATGCTGCAGCTAAGGGTGGTTTGAAGATGTTGACTCGTAACATCTGCTCTGAATATGGTGAATACAACATCCAGTGTAATGGTATTGGCCCGGGTTACATTGCTACTCCGCAGACAGCTCCGTTGCGTGAACGTCAGGCTGATGGTAGCCGTCATCCATTCGACAGCTTTATTTGTGCCAAGACTCCGGCAGGCCGTTGGTTGGATCCGGAAGAATTGGGTGGACCTGCAGTATTCCTCGCTTCTAAGGCTTCGGATGCAGTAAATGGCCATGTACTCTATGTAGACGGTGGTATCTTGGCTTATATCGGTAAGCAACCCTAATATTTGTCTTGAATAGAACGCAGAGACACGGAGACACAGAGAAATATAAATAATGACTCTGCGTCTTTGTGTCTCTGTGTTCATTAATAAATGTATTCATTTAATATGAGAAAACTGTTTATAGGATTTTTGGTTTTGACCGGACTGACAGCTTGTACTCAAGTAAAGGAGTCATTGACGGTAACAGTTAGCAATCCGTTGGCGGTAGATCGTCAGAAAGAAATGGTGGAATTACCGATGAACAAGGTAGCCAAGGATTTGGGATTGGCCGATACGGCTCAGGTAGTTGTTTTGGACAAGGATGGCTTGCAAGTTCCTTATCAGATTACGTACGATGACAAATTGATTTTTCCGGCATCGGTAGCGGCAGAATCAACCACTACATATACATTACAAATAGGTATTCCGGAAAGTGTGAGCGTAAAGGCTTGCGGACGTGTATATCCCGAACGAATGGATGATGTAGCGTGGGAGAACGACTTGATTGGTTGCCGTGCCTACGGACCTACTTTACAGAAACGGGGTGAACGTGGCTTTGGTTATGATTTGTTTACCAAGCGAGGAACAACAGAACCGGTGCTGGAAGAAATGTATGCTCAACAGAACAGTCCTGAAAATTGGGCAAAGGTGAACGAATTGAGAAAGACCGACCCGAAAGCGGCCAATGAATTGGTGCAGAGTTTTACCTATCATGTAGATCATGGATATGGAATGGACTGTTATGCGGTAGGGCCTACATTGGGTGCAGGTGTAGCGGCATTGATGGTAAACGATAGCATAATCTATCCTTGGTGTTACAAGGAATGTGAGATTTTGGACAATGGTCCGCTCCGCTTTACCGTTAAGTTGGAATTCCATCCGTTTACAGTGAAAGGAGATACCGCCGTGGTGGAGGCTCGCCTTATTACCTTGGACACAGGTTCGCATTTGAACCGGACGGTTATAACTTATAACAATTTGCAGGAAGCATTGCCGGTGGTTACGGGCATTGTGCTTCACGATACCATTGGTGCTGTAGTGACAGATGCCCCCAATGGTTACATGACGTATGTGGACCCCACCACAGGACCCGGTCAAGGAAAAATGTTCATGGGAGCTGCTTTTCCTACGGATGTAAAAGAAGCTAAAACCGTTCTTTTCCCGGAAAATGAAAAACGTCGTCGTAACAATGCTTACGGACATGTATTGGCAGTCAGCGAATATGAACCGAACGGGGAATATATTTATTATTGGGGATTTGCTTGGGATCAGGCAGATATCCATACTACAGAAGCATGGAATGAATATATGAAGGAGTTTGCCTTGAAGGTGCGTACTCCGTTGGAAGTTTCTTTGAACTGATTAATCAAAGATTTTAAACTCATAGCCTTGTTCTTGCAGCCATTCTATGGCTCGGGGCAAGGCATATTTTAGATTCTTTTCGGATTTGATGGAATCGTGGAAAGTAATGATGGAGCCGTTTCGTACGTATTTCTTCACTTTTGCCAATACTTCAGGCCCATTCAATCGTTTGCTGTAATCTCGGGTAACCAAATCCCACATCACAATAGTATATCTGTTTCTTAGTATCATGTATTGCCCCCAACGCATCCAGCCATGCGGTGGTCGGAACAAATTGGTCTTTATCAATTCATCGGCTTTGTTGGTATTTTCTAAATAATTGTAGCTTAGGTACTTGAACCCTTGAATATGGTTATATGTATGGTTGCCTACCCGATGTCCACGTTCTACTATCATCTTGAATTCTTCGGGATGTTTGCGTACATTGTCACCGACTAAGAAGAAAGTGGCCTTGATATGGTATTTGTCCAACAAATCGAGTACCCACGGAGTAATTCCGGGGATAGGACCATCGTCAAAAGTCAAATATACGGCTTTTACATTTTTGTCCATCCGCCATAAGGCACGAGGATATATCCAACGTAGTAACAATGGGGGTTGTTCGATTAGCATTTTCCTATTTAGAATTTGTTGGTGTTTAAAGAACGGGGCTTGTGTCAAAATGCAATTATGGCACAAGCCCCGTTAATGGTTTTATTTCTTTCCTATCCGTTCGTTGAATACGTGATAGAGTTCTTCAAACTTCTTGGCATAATGTAATGCCATTTCTGTTGTCTGGTCGTGGTCTTCTTTATTGGCCACACCTACCGATGAAATACGGGCAAGGCTCTTACATATTTCGTCCAGCATGAGCATGTTCTGTGCACATTCATAATAGGAATTATTGAAGTGTGAATCGTCCATGCTCAAGTACCAAGTGACATATTCTACAGAATGGTTGGCCAAATCGCTTAGAATCATCTTGGCAGAAGCTGTATCGCCCAATGTAATGTATTGGTCGGCCATTTCCTTGGAACTGCTCGATACATAACTGTGCGGAACAGTTGTACTTGGAATAACTTGTAAGCTATAGTCCAATGCTTTCTTAGCCTTGTCGTACTTACCTTCCTTTATCAACTGTCCGGCTACCTGTACGAACATGCGGCGGTGTGTCTGGCACATGCGCATCACAGTTTCGTCCAAATAGATGTCGGGATTGTCAATCTTGCCGAACTTGTAGCGGTTCATCAGGTTATCGTACATCTTTTCACTATCGATACGGGCATCCAAAGCTGTGGTATTGAATGGAGTGATGCGATAAGCCAAACCTTCCTGCATGAAGTTGTTGCCCAAGTTCAAGTGGTTGTCTGCACCTACGGTAATAGCCATATAGATGGGTCGTTCCCAGTTGGTATTAGCCAACATTTCGAGCATCATCAATTCGTACTTGTACAAGCGTGTCTTTCCTTTCAGGGAAATATGCATGTATTCGGGTATTTCGCCGTGGAGTGAATCGGGAATCATCATGCCCGAACGTTTTACTGCTTCCTTGTCTATCTTGATGACGATACTGTCGGTTGGTATCATTTGTAAGCCGTCTTTGGCTTCGCGTACCCAATACTTCAAGATGTTTTTCAGTTCGAAAGGATTGTCACCGAAGTTCTTGGCGGCTTCTTCAGGGTTTTGCTTATAGTAGTTAAGGATAGTTTCCTTTACTTCCGGACGCACGGCAACGGCTTCATTGTGTCCCGATACATATTCCAAACGCTTCCAATCGATAGGAACGGCCGGAGAATCGTAAGAGGCGCGCTTCATTTGGTCAATGTACCAGTCGGTCTGCAAGTAACTCAAGTTACATACACGTGCATCGGTACGGTATTCTTCCACTTCCTGATTGTACCACAACGGGAAGGTGTCATTATCACCATTGGTAAAGATAATGGGATTACCCTCTTCGGGGAGTGTATTCAGGTAGTTCTTTCCGAAGTCGCTACATGTATAACGTCCGCTACGGTCGTGGTCGTCCCATGTCTGACTTACCATTTGTATGGGTACAAGCAGACAGACTGCTGTTGCCAAGATAGCTGCGGGTTTTTCTCCAAGTTTCTTTTCCAACCATTGGGCGATACCAGCTACACCGAGGCCAATCCAAATGGCGAAAGCGTAGAACGAACCGGCATACGCATAATCGCGTTCACGAGGTTGCATAGGAGTCTGATTCAAGTAAAGAACAATGGCCAAACCGGTCATGAAGAACAAGAAGAATACTACCCAGAACTGTTGGGTACCCTTTTCTCCCTTGTATGCCTGCCAGAACAGACCTATCAGACCGAGAATCAAAGGCAAGCAGAAGAATACGTTGTGTCCCTTGTTGTTCTTCAGTTCGGAAGGCAGGAATTCCTGATTGCCCACCAACATATTGTCAATAAACGGAATACCGGTAATCCAGTTGCCATGTTCTATTTCACCATTACCTTGGATGTCGTTCTGTCTACCGGCAAAGTTCCACATAAAGTATCTCCAGTACATGAAGTTTACCTGATAGTTGAAGAAGAACTTGATGTTTTCCCATTGGGTAGGAATGGTTATCATCATCGGGGTACCACATTGGTCGTAGGGCACTTGACGGCCTTTAATACCGCCTACCCATTCGTCATACAAATTATGGGGAGTACCTCCTATCATATAGTTGGCATGATCTTCGCTATACATACGTGGGAAAATCATGTTCTGGGCATATTTGTACTCTGATTTATGGCGTACAATTTCGTAACTGTCCTTTTCATCGGGCGAAGCCTTTTCCTTCCGTTGATATACGGGAGCACCTTCTACGATATCGTACATACATCCGCCGTCCACTTCTTTCAAGGCGGGTTTGGAAGCGTATGTATGTCCATAGAACAACGGGCGGCTGCCATATTGTTCGCGTCCCAAATAGTCACCTAAAGTAAAGATGTCTTCCGGTGAGTTCTGGTCCATCGGAGTATTGGCAGTAGAACGGATAACAATCAAGGCATACGAAGAGTATCCCACCAATATCATCATGATACAAAGCAATGCGGTATTGAGGGTGCGTACACTGATTTGCCACTTGGCATCGAGCTTGGCAAAGAGATAGGTCGCCAAAGCACCGAGTACCAACAAGCCAAGAATCACACTGCTGATGCCATGTCCGTAGAACGGGATACCTGTCATGGCGATGGTGGCAATGAAAGAAATGTTCATTCGCTTGCGGCTCTGTTGGACATAACTTTCGTAGATTCCCCAAATAAGTACGGCTGTCAGCAAGATGATGTAGACAATCAGACCGGTATTGAACGGCATGCTCAAGTTGTTGACAAACAATAATTCGAACCAACCGCCTACTTTAACCACACCGGGGACAATACCATAAAGCACAACGGCTACCAAAGCAGCCGAAGCGGTAAGGGCCAACAAGCTGCCTTTCAAGTTGGCATTGGGGTTTTTCTTGAAATAATAAACCAAAACAATGGCCGGAATACAAAGCAAATTCAGCAAGTGTACACCAATACTCAATCCCATCAGGTAGGCTATGAGGATAAGCCAACGGTCGCTTCGAGGATCATCGGCTACGGTTTCCCATTTCAGGATTAACCAGAATACCACAGCGGTGAAAAGGCTGGAATAAGCATACACTTCACCTTCTACGGCACTGTACCAGAAGGTATCGCTCCAGGTATAGGCCAAAGCACCTACCAATCCGGAACCGATGATAGTTATCATTTTACCAATGGTCATGGCATTGTCATCGGGGCATACCAATTTCTTTGCCAAATGCGTAATGCTCCAGAAAAGGAACAAGATACAAGCGGCACTCATCAAGGCGTTCATGATGTTTACCATCAGAGCCACCTGGCTGGGGTCGCTGGCAAATTGGCTGAATAAGTTGGCGGTAAGCATAAAGAAAGGTGCACCGGGTGGGTGTCCTACTTCAAGTTTATATCCGGTAGTAATGAATTCCGGACAGTCCCAGAAACTGGCTGTCGGTTCTACAGTCATACAATAAGTAACGGCTGCAATTATAAAAGCGAGCCAACCGGTAAGGTTGTTCACTAACTTGTACTGCTTCATGAATCTATAGTTTCGTTAAACGTTCAACGGGCGCAAAGATAGTAAAAAAACAAATGATACCCTTAACAGAAACATATATTTCCTTTCATTAACGAATTTATTTACTAATTTTACCGCAGAAATTAAAACATATAAATAATCGTTAACCATGAAAAAACAAGAATTGTTGAAAGGAGTGGCTTTGGCTTTCTTTGCATCCGCTACCTTGTCTGCATCCGCCCAGCAAAAAACGAATGCAGGTTTGGCTTATTTGTTGTCGCAGACCAAAGACATGAGCCAAGACTTCCTTGATTTGAGTAACACCTACTTTTTTGCAGATAGTCTGGTGTCGATGGACGCTGTTACAGGAAAAGGTGTCGTGCAATGGAAACGTCATCAGCTCATGCCCCGTCAGGCCTTCAATGCAAATACATTCCTGCACCAGCCGTTGCAGTCACTCGACTTTCCGGGGACAGCTTACGACCAGAATCCCCAATTGCAGTTTACCGTAGAGCCGGTCAACGAACGGACATTGCGTATCCGTATGCTTACCACACCCATAGCACCGAAAGAAGAGCCCTCGCCCATGTTGGTGGGGAAACCTGCCGATGTCCGTACCGCATGGAAAACCACTCAGGACAGCAAGCAGACTGTATATGCTTCCAAATATGGAAGTCTCACGATAGAGAATTATCCGTGGCGGTTGGTACTGAAGGATGCCAATGGCAAGGAACTGACACACACACGTTGCTGGAGCGATAACGATTCTACCCAAATCAAGGTACCCCCGTTCAGTTTCATCAAACGTGGTTCGGACAATTCGCGAAGCATCAACCCGGTCTTCAGTTTGGCTCCGGGCGAAAAGATTTACGGTTGTGGAGAATCGCCCACAGCACTGAACAAGGCCGGGCAGAAGGTAAACCTCTTTGTAACCGACCCGCAAGGTCCCGAAAGCTCCGATATGTACAAACCCATTCCGTTCTTCTTCAGTAACCGCGGTTATGGTATGTTTATGCATACATCGGCACCGGTAACCTGCGATTTCGGTTGCACATACATTGGTGCCACCAAGTTGTTCATGGCCGATGAAACCATGGATATCTTTATTTTCTTTGGTGAACCGAAAGACATTCTGAGCGAATATACCGCTTTGGTGGGACGCCCGCAGATGCCACCGTTATGGTCGTTCGGTACCTGGATGAGCCGTATTACCTATTTCAGTGAAGCCGAAGGCCGTGAAGTGGCCAAACGACTCCGTGCCAACAAGATTCCAAGCGATGTGATTCACTTTGATACCGGTTGGTTTGGGGTAGACTGGCAATGCGACTATGCCTTTGCTGCCGACCGTTTCGACAACCCCCGTCAGATGTTGGCCGACCTTAAAGAACAAGGATTCCGTACCTGCTTGTGGCAATTGCCATACTTTACCCCCAAGAACAAGTTCTTCCCCGAACTGGTAGAAAAGGGACTTTATGTAAAGAACGGTAAGGGACAGTTGCCTTATGAAGATGTGGTGCTCGACTTTACCAACCCCGAAACCGTAAAATGGTATCAGGAAAAGTTAGGCAACCTCATCGAAATGGGAGTCGGTGCCATCAAAGTGGACTTTGGCGAAGGTGCACCTCTCGATGCCGTTTATGCCAACGGTCGTTCGGGATTGTACGAGCACAACCTCTATCCGTTGCGGTACAACAAGGCCGTAGCCGACATCACCCGCCAGATTCATGGCGAAAACATCATTTGGGCACGTTCGGCTTGGGCAGGTTCCCAACGCTATCCGCTTCATTGGGGAGGCGATGCTGCCACCACCAATACCGGCTTCCAGGGAACGGTGCGTGCCGGACTCTCCATCGGCTTGAGCGGATTCTCCTTCTGGAGCAACGACATCGGCGGTTTCGTGACCTCTACTCCCGAAAACCTGTATCGTCGTTGGTTGCCATACGGTTTCCTTACCTCACACAGCCGTTTGCATGGAGCACCTCCTACCGAACCTTGGTTATATAATAAGGAATTTATGGACTACTTCCGCAAGTGTGCCGAGTTGAAGTACAAACTGATGCCATACGTGTATGCACAGGCCAAGCAGTCTGCCGAAAACGGTTGGCCCATGATGCGTGCCTTGCTGTTTGAATATCCCGACGATCCCGGTGCCTGGATGGTAGAAGACGAATACCTCTTTGGTAATAACCTCTTGGTGGCTCCGATGCTGGAAGACGGCAACAGTCGCGATGTATATCTGCCGGGTAAGGACAAGTGGATCGATTATCAAACCGGTAAAGTGTACAATCCCGGTTGGAATCATGTGGAATGTGGTGAACTTCCCATCGTGATTATGGTGAAAGATGGTTCGGCCATCCCCCACATCCCCGTAGCCCAATGTACCGACCAGTTGAAGTGGGACAAGATTACCTGGAAGAAATACAAGGCCGACAAGAAGAAAACCGAAGGCTTGCTTTGCCTCCCTTCCGATGGTAAGTTGCAACAGGTAAGTTTCTAACTGGTGTGAAAATTACTCATTATCAAATATAAAGAAAACTCCCTTGGCATTCTTTGCCAAGGGAGTTTTTTCTATGAAGATTGATTGCAAAAGTTGAATTTACCTTCCTGCGCTGTCTAATTTACTTCCATGCCGTTTCTTTCATTAAAGCAACGGGCCGTTTCCTATCCCCCAATTGGCGCAACTCGAAAAGTGTAATGCCGCATTACGCAAAAGTACAGTGCGGCACTACACTTTAGTACAGTGCGGCACTACACTTTTGTATAATGCCGCATTGTACTTTTGCATCTTCCCGTTAAACTGTTATAAGATGCATGTATAAGTAAGCGTAACTATAATGATGAAATAACCATTAAATAACCAAAAAGAAGTGAGGATGCATTTTTAGGTGCATCCTCACTTCTTACCAATCGATTTTAATCAAGACAATTGTTATAATCCCTTTGGATTAGGACCATATTGGTTCTCACCCGGCTGACTATCGAGGACAAAGAAGTAAATCAAGACCAAATTAACAAGGGGGAGTAATACCAGCAGATACCACCAACCGCTCTTGCCGATGTCATGAAGACGACGGACGCCCACTGCAATACTGGGCAGGAACAAAGCGATGGTAATCAAAAATCCGACAAAGGGAATCCATCCCAATACAAGACCAATTAAAAAATTGGCTAACACCCAATACCAAAACTCGGAACGACGGGCACGACCGTCCAATGTAGCATACTTGCCGATACAAACTTTAAATGCTTCTATAAATCCCATACACTATCTATTTTAGGGTTAATAATATAACAAAACTAAAAAATCTTTCGTAATGTTA
>CAZFDP010000031.1:0-13471 GCA_964518185.1 uncultured Phocaeicola sp.
ACGTGACCTTTTTTGTGTACACATTATAGATTTTTCACGTGCGTATCACACTACTTCGTCACTTTGTTCCTCAGGATGACACGAGAAATGAGTGATGCATGTTATTATTTTCATGTAACTTAGCTACAGAAAAAAGCGATTAATTACATGTGCAAAAGCTGTTCAATGTACATTGTACCATTGTTCAATGCACATCGTACCATCGTTCAATGTACTTTGAACCATGGTTCACAACGCTATAAATACTATTTATATCACTGAATATCGGATTTTTATCCCTTATAAGTTCTATTTTTTAACTGTACATGAATAAATATCCTGTAGGTAAAAAGTTGTATACATGGTTCTTGCAAGGGTTAACTATCTGATACACAGTTCCGCTGTAGGTATGTAATTAAAATCACACTTTTAAACTCTTAGTGAAAATGAAGAAAGAACTCTGCGATACACACAACATGCCAGAACGAAATACACTGCACATTGTACCCACAAAAGCAACCACTCCCTTTGAACATCGGCCAAGGAAGCACCCATCGAATCGACTTTTACAAAGGCAAGGATACCCACAGGAGCGGGTAATAGGCTATGAAGAAAACGCCAAGGCCAAGGCATCAACTCCAACGGATAGGATATGCCCGAAAGGAAAAGCAAGCCTACGGAGAAGAAAGCAATCAGCAACAAGGGGGCATCGCTATCCTTGAAGAAGGGGGAACAAGCCAAGCCGAAGAAGGCGGTGGCAAACAAATAGGGTATCATCAGTTGAATAAGCAACCAGGAATCGGCCAAGTGGGGAAGATTGAAAGCCAAAGGAAGGAAGCCCAACAAAAAGACAGCAAAGAGGGCATAGATACTGACATAGGACATGGCTTTGCCTATCACAACACCCATCGCTCCCCTATCCCAACTATGAGCATTTATAAAAGGGATCAGAGGGCGCATCCGTTGCTCGCACTCCATGCCGCAACGCATACTGATGAGCATCAGCATCGTCTGAAAAAGAATCACCATCAATACGGCAGGGATAAGGTAATCGGCATATCCGCCCATAGCATTGTAAAGGGCGATTCCTTGTACACCGATGCTACGGGTATTAATGATGGGCGACACGGCATCGGCCTCCAAAAAGACCAATTGTTGAGGACGGATATCGTCGTTCAACGCTAACAAGGCACCGGTGGATGCTTCCTGCAAAGCGGCATAGTAAAGGAAAGTCAGCGTGGTGCTATAGGTAACAAAGACTGAAGATTCTCCCCTACCCACCCGCCTATCGAATGAAGGAGGCAGATATACCATGCCGTCCACTTCGCCCTGTTGCATCCGGGCACGGGCTTCATTAATATCGGTTGAAAGGTTTTTCACCCACACTTGAGAAGTGGCATCGAGCAAGCGGATGTACTTACGACTCAAAAGGGTACTGCTCTCATCGACAACCGTCACGGGGACTTCCCTCAGCACATTGGGACTGTACATATAGTTATACAGAAAGCCATACAGGAAGATACCACCTCCTAATACCAGAAGAACAGGTAGGCTATGGAAGATGTTGCGGTATTCATAAGCCATCACCCTAAGGATATAAGACAAACTTTTCATATACGTTGATGCAAACAGATCCTTCGCTAATGCTCAGGATGACACTACTGATGCAATTTATTTTTACGCATTACTAGTTTTTTCTTCAAACGGGGCAGTAAGCACAATGGAGGAAGCAGAAAGAGTAGCAAGAAAGCGACATCCATCCATACATCTGTAAAGGTGCCGTGCAGATAAAGCAACGTTTGTTCGGCTTCCATAAAATGTCGGATGGGGAACAAATGGGAAGCCACAAAGACGGGCATGTCCATAAATGCTACCGGGAAAGTGACTCCCGACAAAGTAGCGCCCAATGAACCGACCATAGACACTACACTGATTATCAGACTCATTACAGGAAATACTGAATACAAGAACAAAGCCAAAGCCTGGGTAGCAAGGACAAAGAGACATACCAACCCGTTCATCCCCCATAAGCTACAAGGTAGGGGAATCTGCATCCATCCATAGAAAACAAAGTTGGCCAAGATGCCCATCCCCATATAGATAAAGGTATAGGGCAATAACTTTCCGGTTACTGCTATCAAGATGTTCCCACCGGCAGTTTGCAACCACTCATCGGAAGTGCCGAATTTACTTTCACTGCCCAATGCATAAACGGTAACAAGCAGCAACAGCACTTGCAGAAGCACAAAGAAAAAAGGCTGGCTGAGGTATACGGCATAGTTACGGTTAAGGTTGTAAGCAGGGGCTTCTTCTTCGGTTATGGGCATCAAGAAAGCAGATACATCCGATGAAGTTTCTCCCATTGCTATCGCTTGGGTGGCAAGAGGCTGAACGGAGAGTTGTTTCAGTAACCGTTCAAAGGCAGAACGAAGCTCTCCACCCACACCAAGCATAGCATTGTGATAATAATAGACAAGAGTAGTCGGTTGGTTGTTGCCTACCTTCTCGGCAAAACCCGTAGGTATAAGCAGATAACCATAAATCCGCTTGCGTTGAACATCTTTTCTTGCTTCGGCCTCATCGGCATAGTGCTTCACCACATGCAAGGCAGGAACAGCCTCCACCAGACGGATAATGTCTCGGGAAGCAGAGGTATTGTCGGCATCCACCACACCCACCGGCAGGTTTTCCAATCGTCCGTTGCCAAAAATGGTAGCCATAAAGACCAAAGAGAACAAGGGAAGAACGATGCATGCCACTCCATAGATTCGACAAGCGTTCATGCGATGAAGTTCGCGACGGAATACGGTTAGAAGGATTCTCATTTCAAATTACAATTCTACCAATACACTCATACCCGGACGAAGGGCATCCGTATGTTCTATAGGCTTTGCCTTGATTTGGAAGGTACGCATATCGTAAGAGCCGCTCTGCAAATTGCTTTTCCAGGTAGCAAAGCTCCCCAACGGATTGATGTAATAGACACGAAAGACCATCTCCTTCCTGCCAAGGGCCGGTATTACTCCCACAAACGAGCCTCCCATAGTAAAAGAAGGCAGATAGTCTTCGCGTACATTCATCACTACATGGCAATCGTCGAGTTCCACCAAAGACATGATAGGGGTACCCGTCCCCACCAGTTCACCCCGTTTGGGATAGATGGTGGCAATCTCTCCATCGGCAGGAGCTGTGAGCCGGGCATCCATCAAGACGGATTTCACCTCGTTCACCGTTCCTTGTGCGGCATCGACTAACGAGCGGGCACTTTCCTTGTCCTGCTTTTGTGCTCCTTCCTTCGCTAACAAATATTGTTGATAGGCAGCATGTTCGGCTGCCAAAGCTGCCTTGTAAACCGCTTTGACCTCATCGTGCCGTTGGGAGGAAACCACACTATCGGCATACAATGCCTGTATGCGACGATAAGTTACCTCGGCCAGTTGCAGGTCGCTCTTGCTCTTGTTCCAAAGTTCTTCGGCTGTCCGCACTATCTGCAAGCGGGTTCCTTCGTCCACCTTCTCATTCTGAAACTTCGCTACATCCTCCATGGCCGTAGCTTGTTGTAGCTTGGCATAGGCTTCGGGACTGTTGATAAGCACCAACGTATCGCCCGCCTTTACTTGTTGTCCTTCGGATACATAAAAAGTATCGATACGGCCGGGCAGTTTCCCCGAAATACGTATTTCGGTAGCTTCTATCTGCCCTTGCAATACCACAGGCTGATGACACATGGACATAATGCCGGCCATAGATACAACCAATACCAAGGCAATACCGACAACCAACGTCTTGACCAATAATTTGTTTTGTTTTCTCATAGAGGTTATTGTGATGATTCATAAAATTTCCAGAACAATTCCGGTACTCCGCAAACCGAGCAGAGTGAAGCTAATGAGACATCGAACTGATAGTAAGCCATCAGTTTGGCTATCTGCACCTTGGCAAGCAATACCTCTGCATCGACCACCTCGGTAGAAGTACCCATACCTTCCTCGAAAGACTTGCAACGAATACGAAGCAACTCTTCACTCATGGCAATGGTGGTCTGCAAAGCAATCACCTCCTCTTGTGCCTCCTGCAATTCACTATACAATTGCTGCACCATTACCTCCAATCCATTCTCTGCTTTCTCCTTCCCCAAAGCCAACGATTGTTGGGTGAGCCGGGCTATGCGTACATCGGCTTCACGGTTCCACCCGTCAAACAGATTCCAAGAAAAAGCCACACCAATCATAGTCCGTGGCATCAGATTACGAGGTATATGTTTGGCATAAAGCGTTTGTTTACCAAACAAGGCAATAGTAGGCAGATAAGCACTTTGACTGATACGCAATTGGTTGTCGGCAATGGATTCTTCAAGACGAAGTTTACTGATAGGGTAACTGCTTACTTGAATAAGATTCTTGAAATACAGGCTATCGGGAAGTTGCCCGGTAATGAACAATGAAGAGACCGGAATAATTGTTATTGATGTTTGCTTCATATCCAATAAAGCTCCTAATGCCTGTCGGGCCACTTCACAATCCTTTTGGGCTGCTTCCCATTCACGTTTGGCTTCCTGGCGGTTCACTTCTACAAAGAGGCGTTCGGCTTTTGTTATCATGCCATTGACTTCAAGTTTCAATGCATCTTCATAATGATGATGCAAACTCTGAAAGGTCTTTTCTCTGACCTGTACTATCTTCTCGGCCAAGCGCAAGGCATAATAGGTCTGTACCAATTCTGTTTGTAACGTTGCAACGGTTTCTTCCTTCTCCACTTCGGACAAATCCACCATCCGGTTACCTATCCGTGAAGCAAAAAGTCGTTTGCCTCCTGTAAAGACCGGCCAAGAGAAATTGGCATCTACCGTAGTAAGGTTGCGTTGAAGAAGAGGGACCGACAAGGTATAGTTGCCCACTTGATCGAGGATGGAAGTAATCAGCGGAGTATTGGGAAGATAAGTTTGCACCCATTCCTTAACAGGCTCGGTATAGGTATCGAGCGATTGTCTTACCTCCACTCTATCCGACAAATGTACATACGTCCCCGATGCATTCAGCATGGGATACCAGAAAGCATTCAGTTTCTGCCGTTCACTACGAGCAATTCCAACCACTTTTTCAGCGATCTGTAAGGTAGGATTCTTTCGATGCATCAAGGCCGATGCTTCTTCCAAGGTAAGCGGAAGTTCTTCCGTTTGTGCCCGAAGCACCAACGGAAGAAACATCGCAAGTATCAATCGTTTGTATGGCATAAAAAAAGAATTGAACTTTCCTGCTCTTAACAAATCATGAAGCAGGAAAGTTCAATTCATCCAACTATGAATTTACTCTCCAATAATGGTTGCCACTACCCTGCGACTACCGCCATAATTACGGAACTCGCAAAGATAGATACCTTGCCAAGTTCCTAAATTCAGACGGCCATCGGTAATGGGGATACTCAAGCTGGCACCAATAATGCTCGACTTGGCATGGGCAGGCATATCGTCATCGCCTTCGAACACATGTTCGTAATAGGGTTCGCGTTCTTTCACCAAATGATTGAAAATGGATTCCATATCTACCCGTACATCGGGATCGGCATTTTCGTTGATGCTGAGTGCTGCACTGGTATGCTGGATAAACAGGTTCAATAACCCCACTTTAGGTAATGAAGGCAATTGGCGCTTCACTTCCTCTGTTATCAAATGAAAGCCACGGCTACGGCCTCGTAAGGAAAATTCCACTTGTTGTATCATCGTTTATCCTTTCATTTTAATTAAACCATTCACTTTGCGACGGATAGCCAACACATTGAAGAAGGAAACCAATATAAAGAGTATCATACCTATTACTAACATGGGCCATATCATACCACCTTCCAAGTTAGGGAAAAGATTACCCAACGAATCAAGGTAGACACCACGAATTCCAAACACAAGTCCGACAGATAGGAGCAAGACTAAAGCATTCAACACAATAGTAAGGGACTGATAGGGAAAAGCCACTTGTTGGGGAGAATATCCTACCAACAACAGGTTTTCCAACTTGATGCTGTTCTTTTGCAGCAACAAATAAATGCTCAGCATCAGGATATAGAACGAAAGCAGACTAATAAGGAGTCCTACTGCCAACACAATACCTGTAACCAGTTTCAAAAACCAAGTGGTCTTTCCGGCATCCAGTTTGTCGTCCTCGGTTTCATAGCCTTTATCCTTAAAATATCGGGCTATACGGTCATCGGCCGGATTATCCACTTCTACAATAAGACGGGAGGGTTCTTTTACCTCACCGGGAGCATACTCATCATTGGCCCACGACATAAAACTTTGAGGAACCAATATGGTATTCAAGCGGTCGGAAAATCCTATAATACTTCCTTTAAAAACATCTCGTTTCCCGTTTCCACTGATACGTACTTCCAAGCTTATCATATTCATGATACCCTCGGATAATTGAGGCAAGCTACGGCTTTGGGCAAACCCGAAATTATACAGGTTCAGATAATTTCTTGGAATGATAATAGGAATGGTCCCATCGCCTGATGTAAAGTGCCATTTATCGAGATTTACATCGACATACTCGTCAGGAACCGCTTCGAAGAACATGGCTGTAGACATTTGCAGACCAACTTTTTCCATTCCCACTCCAGCCGACACCTTGAACAGTGAAGGCATAAATGCCCCTACTTCTCTGGTGAACGGTTGGGATTTTATCTCTTCTATATCATGTTCAGAAAATGTACGGCTTTTTCCTACAAATGAGCCTAACGTACTTACCTTCTTACTCACAATGACATAGTCTTTCTTTATAAAGCTGTCGCCACCGGTAAAGACGGGAAGTACATCGTTATAGAACTGTACACCGAGCAACACAATCACCATACCACACAAATTGGCCAAAAGGAAACCGGCCAATTGAGCCACACTAAGATGACTTCGTAAAAGTTTCCACACCAATCTCATAATTTCAAAGTTTTATGATAATCCAACTCCAAATGTTTACCAATGGAAGTGACCACCACTCCCGCTCCTTGCTTATCGGCCTCTTCGGTAAGAATGGCCGCCATGGCACGTCCGTTCTTGTCATCAAGGTGACTTACCGGCTCGTCGAGAAAAATAAAGTCGAACGGCTGGCAAAGAGCACGAACCAATGCCACACGTTGTTGCTGGCCGAACGAAAGTTTACCTAAAGGAGTATCCCACTTGTCGGCTATTCCTAATGCTTCAAACCATTGTTTGATTTCTTTCTTTTGCTTGAAACCCGTCAGCGAGTTTTTTATCTGCACATTTTCCCAAGCCGTCAATTCTGTAAAAAGGCGTAATTCCTGAAACAACATACTGAGTGAGGTCCTACGGATTTCCACCCATTCGGGCACATTCAAACTGCGGATATTCTTCCCATCGAAACAAATGATTCCTTGATAATCGTTCCGATAACCATATACATAACTGCAAAGCGAAGACTTGCCTGTACCCGATGCAGCCTCTATCAGCACTCTTTCTCCACGCTTCAAAGCCAACGGTTGGTGCCACACATCGGAAACAACAACATCTCTATTGGCAAACACTGCAGGAAGCGTTTGTTGTAAACTTATAACATTCATAGATTCTCCAGCATTTGAACAATGAGATACAACGGATTCTTATTCTTGTCCTTCATCAAAAGTTCAACACGTCCCTGACTCCAATCCGGCACATAAGCATTCATCGACTCACATTCATCGAGTAATGCTTTAACTACAGTAGCAGTCTGTGCACCAACCAACGGAACCAACAGATAGGGCTTTACCTTCAAATCGACACGAAACATAGCCAAGTTCATCGAAGCAAACAAACGATTTTCCTTCCCTTCTTTTGCCCATGGAAGATTACTTATGGAGACCCCATACGTGCGTCCGGCCTCCTCAGCCAATTCCCGACGGTTGGTTACATAGAAGAAACGATTCTTTACACCAAACCAATAAATGGCATCCAAGGTCTTCAATGCATATTGGTTTTCGGCCGTATCGAACAATTGTACTTCGCCTCCTGTAAGAGCCAACAATGGGCGCAAGTCTTCGAAAGTTTCCAGAAAATCCGAATTAGTTACATCAGCATACATCAAGAATTCACCGGTAGCCGCCGAAAGATATCCCAAACCATACTCTCCTTCTATAGACGAGAAAATACGCTCTACATCCACCGGGAGAATGGGATTATGAATAACTTGTCGAATCGTTGGATTCTGACAAAGCATATCAAAGACAGCTTTTCCATGAATACGGCCTCCAGTCCATGCTAACGTGTTGGCCGGGAAATAATCCATATACTTGCCTTTTAAAGGAGAGGTCACTTTATCCATATCCTTATAGAATGTCAAGACTTTGGAATTTTGTGTCAATGAAGAGGTATTCACTACCACCCGACCTTTCTCAAAATTGGCAGTTAACAAATACTTGATGTCCTGCAAACGAATGTCGGCCGACACACCCATACGAAATGGAGTCGTCCATTTATCCGGTAAAACACTGAGGTCGACTATCGAAGCAATGTCATTACCGACTTCTGCCAAACGGGCGAACTCAGGCAGACCGGCAAATCCATCCCCTTCTTCTTGACGCATCAATGAAAGAAGAGAACCTTTAATGCTTTCCACATCGCCCGACTTATGCTGCATAAGCAAGAAAGTACCGTTATTGAAAGCACACAAAGCTTGTCCCAACTGTGTCCATTGGCATCCGCTTTCCTCTTTCAAATCTGAAGCTATCTGCTCTTTACGAAGAATGTCCAACAATTTTTCCAATTTACCTTGGTCACCCACTTTTAACAATACCCCCAATGCATTGGCATGAGGAGTGGCAAATATATAAGCTTTATCGGTTAAACTCAATCCCGATTCAGATGGTTCGTTCACAATCTTTTCGGCCAATTTGGCTGCATCACCTTCCAAACCACCTTTCAACAAATCAGTTAATTTAGCGGTTATCTTTTGACTTCCATTCCCAGACAATCCTGCCTTTTGAGCCATAGACTGCAAATCCATCGCTACAACGGCCGAAGCATCTTTCGGCAAAGCATGGGTATACTCCGTCCGTGGAGAACATCCCACCAATACAAGCATAGTCAATATGCCTATGTACCAACAAATCTTTTTCATACTAATCTTTCTGATTAAACAAATTCAATGTATGTGCAGCCACCAAAGCCGCTGTTTCTGTACGCAAACGCGATTTACCCAAACTGATAGGCTGGAAACCCTTGGCTATAGCCTTAGATACTTCTTCCTCACTAAAATCTCCTTCTGGACCTATTAAAATTACTGTATCTTCGCCTGGAACAATAGCTTCTTTCAAAAGTATCTTCTCACCTTCGTTACAATGGCAAATAAACTTCTGTCCAGAGAAATCGCGTTCTATAAACTTATTGAAATCAATCATTTCGTTCAGTATGGGCTTAGAAGCTTTTAATGACTGTTTGACGGCCGACACCAGTATTTTTTCAATCCGTTCGGTCTTGATAACCTTACGTTCAGAATAACGGCTGTTCAAAAAGGTAAGTTCATCAAAGCCTATCTCAGTAGCCTTCTCGACAAACCATTCAGTACGATCCATATTCTTGGTAGGAGCCATAGCAACATGTAACCATCCGGTCCAACCTTTTTCTTGGGGAATGGTTTCGGTCACCTTTACTTGACAACGTTTACCCGTAGCTGCACTGATAACTGCCTTGTGAAAGTTCCCTTTCCCGTCGGTCAGCATTATTTCATCACCTACCGTCAACCGAAGCACCCGTAAACAATGGCCAGCCTCTTCTTCTGGAAGTTCACAATTTACAGCAATGTCGGGAGTATAAAATACATGCATAATCTTATTGTTTTTGATGTTTATACGGAAAGAATACGGCAAACAAAATGGCAACGGCCAATGCATATCCGGCAAAAACGAAC
Organism: uncultured Phocaeicola sp.; assembly: GCA_964518185.1. Classification (GTDB taxonomy): domain Bacteria; phylum Bacteroidota; class Bacteroidia; order Bacteroidales; family Bacteroidaceae; genus Phocaeicola. The sequence continues at coordinate 9,867 of CAZFDP010000031.1, forward strand.
CATGCCTGGCTCCACCCTTCCACTTGCGGAGACGTACTCTTCATATCTACAAAATAATTCACTACACTTTGAGCACCTAAAGTACCTACCGTAGCACCGATACCATTGGTCATCAACATAAACAAGCCTTGAGCACTTGAACGGACAGCTCCTTCGGCTTCCTGATTCACAAATAGAGAACCGGCTATATTGAAGAAATCGAATGCCACTCCATACACCAGCATGGAAAGGATGAACATCCACACACCCGCTCCAGGGTTACCCAAACCAAACAAAGCAAAACGAAGCACCCATGCCATCATGGCTATCAGCATCACCCGCTTTATTCCCCATTGTTTCAGAGCAAATGGAATGAGCAAGATACAACACGTTTCTGATAGTTGGGAAAGGGATATCAATATATTGGCATGCTGAACGCCAAACGTATCGGCATATTCAGGTAAACCGGCAAAACTACTGATAAACGGATTGGCATAGCCATTGGTAATTTGTAACGACACTCCCATCAATACACAGAATATAAAGAATAGGGCCATCTTACGTTTTTTGAACAAAGTGAAAGCACGGAGGCCCCAAACATCCATCAACGAAGTGGTTTTCTTTGTCCGACATATAGGACAATCAGGCAAAGTATAAGCATAAATAGCAGCTATCAAACCTAATGCGGCACTCAAAAAGAACTGCATATAACTGGTTTGAAAACCAAGCAAGTCTGTAGCAAGCATGGAACAAATAAAACCTATTGTCCCCCATATACGAATGGATGGGAATACTGTTACCGGATTGAGTTTTACTTTTTCGAGAGCGGTATAGGCCACAGAATTAGTTAAAGCCAAAGTAGGCATATAAAAAGCTATACCTAATGTATAACAAAGATGCAAGGACGAAAACTCGACCGATGTACCACCTATCCAGCCATAATATCCTACGGCAGCACGACAAAATGCGCTCAGTAAATGACAAAAAGCCAACAATTTTTGGGCAGGTATCCAACGGTCGGCTACAATACCCATCAAGGCTGGCATAAAAAGCGAAACCACTCCCTGAACAGCATAGAAATAACCTATCTTGTCTCCCAATCCAACGGTAAACAAATAAGTTCCCATCGAGATAAGATAGGCCCCCCAAATGGCGAATTGTAAAAAGTTCATCGCCACCAAACGCACTTTCATCCCATTTTGTTCTCTCATCTATCAATCGATTATAAAACGATAAGCAGTATGGCTCTGGAATGTTTCGCCAGGACGAAGCAATGTCGTAGGGAAATGAGGAATATTGGGACTATTCTGGAAATGCATAGTTTCGAAACAAATGGCCGTACGAGAAGCATAAGCAATACTATCTTTACCCACCAAATTTCCTTTCAGCCCATTACCAGCATACACATGTATACCGGGTTCTGTAGTATAGATTTCCATCTTTCGTCCGCTTTCTGCATCGTATATCCATGCAGCTATACAAGTGTCATCTCCTTGCGTATTGAGCACCCAAGTATGATCATAGCCACGAGTGACTTTCAGTTGATTATTATCCTCATCTATTCGACTACCTACCAATTGTGGCAAACGGAAATCAAAAGGTGTACCTTCCACATCCAAATATTCACCGGTTACACATTTCTTTTCATCGTAGGATGTCATTCGTTCGGCATCTATCCACATGGTTTGGTTTTCTACAGTCTGATTAAAGTTACCGGAGATATTGAAAAAAGAATGATGCGACAAATTAAGAACAGTCGGTTTGTCTGTAGTAGCTTCATACTCTAAATCGAGGGTATTATCATCAGTCAACCGATAAGTAAGGATGACACGAAGATTACCGGGAAAACCATTCTCGCCATCAGGCGAAAGGTAACAGAGTGTTACTGCATCTTTCTGCACCTTTTCAACATTCCATATACGTGCTGCATAGCCCGGCTTTCCACCATGGGAAATATGAGTAGACTTTCCATAGCCTTGCAATTTGTATTCTACAGAGTCTATTGTAAAACTGGGACCTAAAATACGTCCGATATAACGTCCTACAGTTGCCCCAAAATTCTGGTTTTGCGAAACATACTCTCCGATTGTAGGAAACCCTGTCACCACATCTTCAAATACACCTTCTTTATCGGGCACCATCAGCGAAACCAAACGTGCGCCATAATTGGTTATACAAGCTTCCCATCCGTTATCATTGGTTATTACAATCAGTTCGGTCTGCTTTCCTTCAACTTCCATTTGAAAATCCATTGCATCCAAGCCTGATAAGGTAAGATTATTTTTAGGAGTACAAGCGGAAAACAAAACCGCCATTGCGGCCATTAACATATTCTTTAATTTCATCGTTTCAACAACCCTATTTTTACATTCAGTTTAAAATAATACACTCCATTTTCGCGTTCCAGATAACCATATTTATCTTTAGCCGTAGGTCCTTTTTCAAATCGTGTATTCTGATATAGGAAATCGGCAAACGTATCACGGTCGGCTTTCTGATAGCAGATCACTTCACCTTGTCCGTCCACCATCAAAAAACCGGCAATGGCCGAATCGGTGCCATTAAACAACTTGGCCGGCCGCATACCCAGTGCCAATGCCATCAGGAACTGTTTCATCTTATATTCATAATAGCGATGCTTGGTGATAAGTTCATCTTTAATCTTCAACGGATTGAGTTGTTTGACATATTCTGTCAATTCACTCACTTTGGTAATTCCTTCCAAATGCATGGCACGTGCCATTTCACCCAACACACGGGGAAAATGCAAATCAATCATTCCCAAATTGCTACGGAAAATCTTATCTGCTGCATCGTTAAACTTCAGGTTTCCTCCCAATCTTTCAATCATCAACATACGCCCCACTACATCGTCTTCTTCACCAAAAGCATTGATTTTATTGACGGTAGGTGTAGCAAATTTAACTCCTGTCTGTTCGAACTTGAAATTAGCAGAACGACCACCATCCAATAAAGGGAACATCGGGCTCAGCTTGGAACGTACACAGAATCCCACCAGCGGAGCATCTGTATTATAGAACGCCACATAAAAATCGGTACGGTCATCAGTCTTTGCCTCCAAATCGAAAATGGCCACTTCGTCAAGGAATTCCTCCACACCATCGGGCGAAACCACTTCATTATCCCGACAGTTTTTTACGGCTTCGAGTATTAAATGTGCCACAGCATCAAAATCATCGCGGGAAACATGCTTGTCTATCGCTTCTCCACATATATGAATTTCCTGACTCTCAATAATATATCGGCGTGTACCATCATGTTCTTCACGCTGTATCATAGCCACAGGCCAACGAAGAGATTCGTTTTTCTTTGCATCGGCTGTTCCGGCATATACATATCCATCTGACAACAGACGGAAAAAGGCGTATAATTCGCCCCACTCTCTTTTGGTTGCTTCGAATGCCATATTCTTTAATCTTCGAATTAATAATGCAAAGATACGTAAAATAACCCTTAACAAATGTCTAAATGAGGACGGTAAATCTTAAACTATGTTTAATAATAGCATTTTCCACTTATTTTATTTGGAGAATCACCAAAAAGCCGTACCTTTGCATTGTGTTTTTCATAGTATTAGATTTAAGGTTAACAAAAGGTTGGGTCAA
>CAZFDP010000032.1:0-13278 GCA_964518185.1 uncultured Phocaeicola sp.
TTCGCTTCAGAAATGTTCAAATAAATTTGGCTTTCCATTCAGCTTGCACCACTTTGTCAGTGGTAGTTACATTCAGTAACGAAAGTATCATTACCTACTTGTGTGATGCCATGCATCAAGTATTAGCAGGTAATTTTTACCTATTATTAAATTTTATTGTGAATAATGAGGATAATCGTACCAAATCTATGTTTTTTAATGAGATTTGGTACGATAATTGAAAGAAAGTAGCCGAATAGTTTATTCAACGATCTTGTTCTGATGTCTCGTAACTCATAGTGGTTCTCAAATGGAAATGTTAAAAGTAGAAGATTGTTCGTTGGTTGTTTGGAAGTCTCTTTTTTTTTTTTTTTCTTTGTGCAGATTTAACATATTATTAAAAAGTTTGTATTATGAAGAAAGAAATGTATATTAAGTATGAGGCTCCAGAAGTTGAAGTCTTGGAAGTTGAAGTGGAAAAGGGGTTTGCAGGGTCTGGCGAGCGTCCATCCGGTGAACTTGAAGGTGGTGAAGGCGATGCTTAAAATTTAAAAGTAATGAGTAAATCAATTTATATACTCCCATTATTGACAATGTTTTTTTTGTTTTCTTGTGATTCCGATTCTGAATTTATGGAATCACAAGAAAATAATGATATAGAGAATGTTGTAGTGGATCTTCTAAAGGTAGAAGAAGAGGAGGCTTTTTCTCGTTTGGCTACGAATGAATTAGTTTCTGAATATTGGTGGGAAGTTGATGATACGTTAGGAATATTCCCGTCAATAGGGGGACAAGTTGAATTTCCAATAGATAATAAAGATGCAGGACAATCTAAAGCTGTTTTTGATGGTGGTGGATGGGCATTAAAGGCGACTTATACCTATTCTGCTTATTATCCTTTTAGCTTTTATAATCGTAATATACAAGAAATTCCTTTCTCTTATTTAGGACAGAAGCAAACAGGTAATGATAATCGCAATCATTTAAGGAATTATTTGTTTTTTGTGTCCCCACCGGTTGTAGCAGATAATGGCTCTTTAACTTTTAATATGAAGCATCAGGGATCTGTAATGAGGTTGGAATTGACCATGCCTGTGGCAAAAATATGGTCTTCCTTGTCGGTATATACAACTGAAGATATTCTTCCTGTTGAAAAAACGATAAATTTGCAAGATGCCTCTTTGGAACAAACGGTTGTTTCGTATGCCGATAGGATTTCTATAGAGCTAAATGAAATTGTCACTACAGAAGCTAATCAAAAAATAGTTGTGTGGTTGGCTTATCCTTCTGTTACAGCAGATTCGCATTACTTGTATGTTACAGTTCGTGATTCTGAAGGTTATGCTTATGTTTCGGAAATAAACAAAAGTAATGAAACGCATTCTAGTGCTACCTCTCCTATGAATAAACGTCTTCCGCGTTATGCCTCCCCCGTCCTTCAGCAAGGTTTGAATTCCGGGATAAGTGATTGGGAAAAGTCGGATGAAGATTATGGTGGTACAGTGGGTGGATGATTCATTGTACCATTTTGTTTTTGATAATATAATAATGTATACAATATAGAGACATATGCAGAATAGTATGTGTATAAAAAGATGTGTATGGGTGACAAGTATATTGTGTGTACTTGCTTTTTTTTCATGTAGTGACGCATGGAAAGAAGAAACCTCCCATATCCTAAGAAAAGAATTTATTCTAAGCGGTAGTATTAGCCAACAGAATGAGAGTAGAGCCAATGCAAATGGTTTTGTAGATGGAGACCGTATGGGGATTTATATCGTTGATTACAACAATGGGCAACCGGGTACTTTGTCGGCTACCGACAATCGGGCTTCGAACGTATTGTATACATTCAATGAGTTTGAGAATAGTTGGAAATCTGCTGTAACCTTGTATTGGAAAGACCAGACCACTCCGGTAGATGTCTATGGTTATTATCCGGGAGTAAACTATATTGATTCTCCTACGGCCTATTCGTTTGAAGCCAGTCATTTACAGAATGTAGTCCCCGAAGAAGGAGTAATGTCGAATTATGAGGCATCCGATTTTTTATGGGGAAAAGTTGAGAATGTAAATCCTACCGACGAAACCATCATGATACGTTATCAGCATAAAATGGCCGGTATTCAAGTGACTTTGCAACTTGGAGAAAACAAGGTGGGAGATGAATTTAATTGGGCTGATGCAGATAAAAATGTCCAGATTAACCAAGTGCGTCGTTCGGCAAGCATTGACTTGACTACGGGTGTTCCTGTTGCCATCGGTGAAGTGGACAAAAGTATCCAGATGTTGAAGCAAGAGAATGATGTATATCGGGCTGTTATTGTACCACAAGAGGTCACTGCACAAACAAACTTGTTTACATTTGTTGTCGATGGGAAAAACTATTCTGCCGTAATAAATGAAAATATCAATTTTCAATCCGGCAAACTTTACCAATTTAACTATACGTTATCCATATCCGAATCAACCGGTACCTATAAAATTGAGCTTACCGGTATTGAAATCTCTGATTGGATAAACGATCAAATTTCGCATAACTTTACTGCAAGTCAGTATGTCATCATTCATTGCCCTGAATCAGGACAGTTGGAAAATAGTATTCAACAGGCGGGATATGATTATCTGGAAATGAAAAATCTTAAGATAACCGGTTGTCTGAATGATAAAGATTTTGAACTGTTGAGAAGAAAGATGCCTAAACTGGAGCACTTGAATTTAAAAGAAGTGGAGATTCCGGACAAATTGCTTATATACAGCCATTGGTTTAATGGACTTGGAACGATTGAAAAATTCAGTACCAATGCATTGCCTATGAATGCATTGTACGGAAATAAAACCATTAAATCCCTTGTGTTACCCAAGAGTATAACCCATATCGGTTCAAATGCATTAAGAGAGCTGAACTTAATGTATTCAACATTGGAAATCCCCGAAGGTGTTCTTAATATAGAAGAAGGTGCATTGGCATACAACGAAGAGAATGGGGTAGAACTGATATTACCGCTTTCGCTGGATTCGATAGGAAGCGGTGCTTTTCGCAGTAACAAATATCGATGTGAATTCCGCTTGAGTGACAAGATAAAATATATTGCTGATGGAGCCTTCTATGAATGTAAGAATTTTTATGGAACATTTCAGATACCTTCCAAGCTTACGGTAATCAAGAAGGAGGCATTCGGAGGAGTAGGACTCAACAATAATACATTGGATGGGAATATTGAAATAGCCCAGGGTGTTACTAAAATAGAAGATAAGGCTTTCTATGACATGGGGTTCGCCAATCGTTTGAACCTGACATTTCCACCGGGGGTAAATAGTATAGGAACAGGAGCATTTGCAGGGGTGCGTTTGAATTCACTTCGTTTTAATGACGACTTGGAAGAAGTAGGAAGTGAAGCCTTTTACGATGCGCACATACCCTTTCAGATTACTTTGCCTTCGCAGTTAAAAATTGTAGGTAGAAGAGGTTTTATGGAAGCGAGAATAGAGGGTGAATTGGTTATTCCGGAATCTTGCCTGAATTTAGGTGAAGGTGCATTTGCCGGTAATAATTTTACAAAGATTACTCTTCCCAGGAATTTGGAAATGATTCCACAGGAATGTTTTAATAACCTCAAATATCTGAAGGAAATAAACATTCCTAAATATGTGGATTATATCGGACAATCTGCATTTAACGGTGATAATGCCTTGGAGACCATTATTTGTATGAATCCGGAGCCCCCTTCTTTGGGCGATCAGGTATTTGATGGTGTGGATAAGGATAAAGCTATCTTGCAAGTTCCTGAGCGTTCTGTGGGCTTGTATCGGAACACTCCGGGATGGAATCAGTTCAAGAACATTACTGCATATCATGAATTGGCTTTCAGTATATCGGAAATCAAGACTTTGGACAAGGGAATGACTCGTGTGGGTATTATCCGTTCTGAAGGTGATTGGGAAGTTTCAGATTGTCCTGACTGGATTTCAGTTTCGCCGAGTGAAGGTTCAAACAAAGCCGAAGTAACCATTACTGTTCAAGAACAGACACCCGGTGCCGGGGAACGTGAAGGTACAATTGTCTTTAAATTAAAAGACAAGGATTACACTACTTATACAAATGTCAAGCAATTCTCTTCAAGTGAACATGTTGAAAATAAGCAGATTGTACTTTATATAGCAGATGCCGGTGTTCAAAAAGCGGTTCCGCTATTTATTATAGGTGATGGTTATGATGCGGAGGAAATCATTTCGGGAAAGTATTTGGAAGACATGAATGCTCAAATGAATTATTTCTTTTCGATAGAGCCTTATAAATCTTATAAGAAATATTTTACGGTCAGTACTGCAATAGTCTGTTCCCCTGATTCTGGCATTGAAGGGGATACCAAATTTGAAAGCGAAAATTTTGACGGTCTTCGTGGTAATGAAGACATGGTTTGGGATTATGCAAAAACTTATGGTGAAGGTTTTAGTGCGGCTTCTGAAGGAGATTGTACGATAATGGTTTTGCTTAATACTATCTCTACTGCAAATTATACCGATATAGAAAGAAATGGACGGACAGTCAGTTGGGTAGGTAAGAGTAATGATGCATATCCTTTTGATCAAAAAAGTCAGGTGTTGCGTGAAGTAGGTGGCGTTGCCTTTGGAAAGTTAGCTCCCGAAGGAGTTAATCATTTTACGTTTATCAAGACCTGTACTTGTCCGAATTGCAATATGATACATACGTATCAGGATATGCAGGGAAAAGGATGGTATCAAAATGTTTCCCTTTCTGCTAATATGAATGATGTACCTTGGAAGAATTACATTTTCAATTCCAACTATTCATCTCTCGTAGATATGTATGAGGGAGCATTCTGCCATGCCCGTGGTGCCTACCGCTCAGAGAATATGAGCATTATGGGAAACACTTATATTCCTTATTTCAATACAATCAGTCGAGAAATAATTGTACGCCGGATTATGCAGTGTGCAGGGAAAGAATTTTCCATGGATGAATTTTTAGCAAACGATAAAATAGAATACCCGAATGAAAATAATGAATAAATATCAGTTATGTGTGCTTTCCCTGTTATTCGCAGGGATAATCCTTTCATGTCAGGATAACAAAGTCTGTGATGTGGAAGCCGGCTATGTTCCTATTCATTTGCAGGCTGAAATCATTCAAGAAAATGTTACCCGTGCTAATGACAATGGGTTTGCCGATGGTGATCAGGTTGGGGTGTTTGTTGTGGATTATAATGGAGAAGTTGCACAAGCTTTGCAGACAACCGACAATCATGCCGATAATGTCCGGTTTATATATAATGAAAAAGATGGAACATGGGCCGGAAGTACACAATTGTATTGGAAGGATCAGACTACTCCTATCGATTTGTATGGTTACTATCCGTTTGATACTTCACTTCAAACGGTTACCGCCTATCCATTTGAAGTACATCGGAATCAACGTGATGTGTTGCATGACGGTAGAATGGCCGGTTATATCGGTTATGAAGCATCGGATTTTCTTTGGAGTAAGGTCACAAAAGTTTATCCTACAGAGGCAACGATTACTTTGCCTTATCGACATTTGTTTGCAGGGGTACGTGTTTCATTGGTTGAAGGTACCGGTTTTGGAGAGAATGAATGGAATGGGATAACAAAAACCGTTCTGGTGGAAAATACATGTCCTAATGCATTGATTGATTTGCAGACCGGGACGGTTGCCAAGGATAGTCGTTCAACCCCTATTGCCATCATCCCACAAACATATAATCAGGACTACCGTGCAATTGTAGTGCCTCAAACGTTAGAAGCAGGAGTATGTCTGATCTCGATTACGGTGGATGGAACAGGTTACAAGTTTACTCGCGGTAGTCAGATGAACTATGAAGCAGGTAAACTGCATGAGTTTACTTTGAAAATCAATAAGAATACAGTTTCAGGAGATTATGAAATTGAACTTATCAGCGAAGCGGTTTTGCCGTGGGAAAATGACCCACTTACCCATAACGGAACAGCTCGTGAATATATCAGCGTTCATGTAAACGAAGATGAATATATAGGTGATGTTATCAAACAAATGAATCTTGACCCTAAAGAAATCAAAAATCTTAAATTGACAGGAGTTCTTTCGGGAAAGAAGCAGTTTGAGTATATACGTCAACAAATGCCTTATTTGGAAGCAATTCACATGAAAGACCTGAGAACCAAGGAACAGAGGATATATAATGATAATTATTATGGGGGTTATGATGGTACAGAATATGGCTATGCAGAATATGAAGATGATTTTATCCCTGGATCGGCCTTTGAGAATATGGCTTTTCTTGCTTTTGTAGTGTGGCCGGATCATTTGAAAGGTTTAGGTCGCAATTCATTTGCAGGTACTAACCTGCGTGGATCTCTTATTTTGCCGGAAGGGTTGAAATATGTTGGGAAAGATTGTTTTTGGGCATACGATCATAAACCGACTTCATTAAGTGGGGAATTGTATATACCTTCTACTGTTGAATATATTGGTGATAATGCTTTTGCGGATTGTTATTTTAACGGTGAATTGGTGCTGCCTCAAAAAATGAAATATTTGGGCTCGGAAGCGTTTCGTAATAATATAAATTTGACAGGTCAGATACATATACCGGATGGATTGACAGAAGTGAATAGTGCTTGGTTATATACCGGTGTGACAGGATATGCGGAAATACCGCAAGGTGTCAAGAAAATTAATGGCATCGGTTGTTTGATTTCGGGTATTCATATTCCTGAGGGAGTGGAAGAAATTGTTCAGATTCATACATATGATGTAGATTTATTCAAAAAGAAGTATGGAGAGAATGGTATGAACCTGTTTATGAAGCATGATATTCATTTGCCTTCTACTTTGACCAAACTGAGTGAACGTGCATTTTTTTATGCTAATTCAGCTCGTATCAATATTCCCGATGGTGTGGAAATTATTCCGAATTGGTCTTTTAACAGTTCCAAATTACAAGATACGTTGTCTATTCCGTCATCTGTTACTCAGATAGGGATGGGCGCTTTTGCAGAGTGTCATTATCTGACTGCTGTTGTTCTTCCAGAAAACTTGCAAGAAATACAGGATATAGCCTTTCAGAATTGTAGGTCGCTTAATTATATTCAATGTCTGAATCCTGAACCACCCCGTTTGAGTGGAAATGCATTCGATGGTGTAGAAAAGAATAATTTTACATTGGTGGTGCCGGAAGGTTCGGTTGATGTTTACAAAAATGCTGACGGATGGAAAGAGTTTACTCGGATTTCAACCTATCATAAATTCGTTTGTCGTCCCATGTCGGCCAAATTGTTGAATAAAGGGAATACACGAACAATCATATTGGATGCAGATGGTGATTGGGAGGTAACTTCCAAACTGGATTGGGTGACATTGTCGGCAGAAAGCGGTTCTAAGAAAAAGGAATTGACGGTAACTATTGAAGATTTGTCTTCTGGAGCGGGCAATCGAAGTGGCGAGATTGTATTTACATTAAGCGGAAAAACAGATGATGCGGGAAATCCGATTACAACCAGTTATAAGATAACTCAATATGATAGTGAATATAAGGAAAATGGTCAAATAGAACTGCAAAAAGCTTCTGCAGGTAATGGTATTAATATTGTCTTTACCGCCGACGGTTACGATGCCGAGGATATAGCTGATGGAAGCTTTATAGCAGATGTACAGGAAGGCATGAAATATTTCTTCGGAATACAACCTTACCAGAAATATCAGAACTATTTTAATGTATATGCTCATGTTGCGATGTCGTATGATAGTGGTGTTTGTTCCAATGTAAATATCTGGAGAAATACGAAGTTCAATACGACATACGGAGGTGGAAAAAATGACAGATTGAAAGTCGATGCGAATAAAGTAATGAAATTTGTCATGGATGAAGTGGAAGGATCGTGTATTACGTCTCAGAATGTTTCTGAAAGTTTGGTTATATGTATTTTGAATAGCGATGTGTGCGAAGGTGTTTGTGCCATGTATGCAGACGGTTCCGCAGTAGCCTTTGTTCCTCATAGCCGTTATGATTATCCGTATGATTATCGGGGAATCATCCAGCATGAAGCTGGTGGACACGGATTCGGAAAATTGGGAGATGAGTATGTGTATCACCGTAATCATATTGATAATTGTACATGTCCTTGCTGTGAACATACAGACGAACTTAAACATAACCTGTATTTGGGTTGGTTCCGTAATTTGTCGATGACCGGCAAATACAGTGGTGTTGAATGGAAACATTTGATTTATGATGACCGATATGATGATATAGTGGATATATATGAAGGTGGTTATTATCATGGTCGTGGAGTGTATCGCTCGGAATATAATTCATGCATGAATAATGATGTACCGTATTATAGTACCATATCTCGTCAGGCAATAGTTGAACGAATAATGGATTATGCTGGTGAACCATTCAATTTCGAGACTTTCGTTAGCAACGATAGTCGTGAAATGGGGGATAAGTTTATTGGGAGTCGAACAGGAGGAAACGTTAAAGAGGGAGTTGCCCTACATCATTCCGCTCCGATATTTATAAAGGGAAGTCCGATGGATTATTTCCAGCAACAAGATAACAAACCTTCTAAATAAACTGAACAATGAAGAAGATGAAATATATATGGTGTACACTTTTGATGTTTTTATTGGCATCGTGTGTGGAGCAATCGGTAGATACAGTAAATGGAGAAGGTAAAAAACCTATTTCTTTGTCTGCCACCTATCCTGTGAATACCGTTTCACGTGTTACAGAAAACGGATTTGTGGCTGGTGATGAAGTGGGAATCTTTATTGTGGATTATGATGCGTCCGGTAATCCGGGTGAACCTGTATTGAAAGGAAATCGGGGTTCGAATGTCCGTTTTAAATTTGATGGTGAAAAATGGAGCGCACCTTATCAACTATATTGGGCTGATGATAAAACACCGGCTGATTTTTATGGCTATTATCCGTTTGATGAGTCGATGACTTCGGTAACCGAATACTTCTTTAGTATCCAAAGCAGTCAAAATGGTAGTGCTACATCAACATCAGCCTCAGGTTATGAGCAAAGCGATTTGTTGTGGGCAAAGGCTACTCGGGTAACTCCTACCGTTGGGACTGTTGATTTGCAATACCGTCATTTGATGGCCGGTATCACAGTCAATTTAAAAAAAGGAGATGGTTTTACGGATGAGCAATGGAATAGTTTTGAAAAAACGGTACAGATAGGAAATACGGTTTTAAAAGGTGTTGTGAACATGAAAACCGGTGAAGTATCGGTTTCTGGCAATGATATCCATGCCATTACTCCGATGTTTTATAATGGTTCCTGGCGGGCGGTGGTTTATCCTCAATCTGTTGAAGCCGGCAAATCATTGATAAGTATTACAGTTGATGGTCAATCATATCATTTGACAAAAAATGAATCAGTGGTTTACACAAGTGGTAAGATGCATGAATTTGAGATTGAGGTCAATCTTTCTAAGTCTGAAGGAGACTATGAATTTAAATTAGCGTCTCAAAGTATCAAGAACTGGATAGATGATGCAGATTTGCATGATGGTTTGATTCGTCAGTATACCATTGTGCATGTAGATGAACCAGGCACTTTGCAGCAGGAGCTTGCAGAAGCCCGGTTGGATTATCAGCGTGTTATCAGTCTGAAAGTGGAAGGTGAATTAAATGCTACGGATATGGAATTTATGGGTCAGCAAATGACTTCATTGGCTAATGTCAATTTACAACAGGTCATTATTACAGACGGTGTTGTTCGTGGTTTTAAGAATCATCCACGTTTGAGTCATTTTGTATTCCCTCAAAAAGGAGTGGCTCGAATTGAAAATCATGCCTTTTACGAAACACCTTTAATCGGATCGGTACATATACCGGAAGGAGTGGCACAAATTGGAGGAGAAGCTTATGCAGGATGTAGATTGTTGACCGGTAACTTATCTCTACCAACAACATTAAAGAAAATAGAACAGGCTGCTTTTTCTTTTGCCAATTTGAGTGGACAGCTTATTCTGCCTGATGGTATAGAATTTATCGGCTCTTCTGCATTCCGTGATTGTAAATTTGAGGGTAGTTTATATTTGCCGGAATCGTTGACTGTTTTACCTATCTTGAATAGTGGAAAGTTGACGGGGAATGTTACTATTCCAAGAAATATTACAGTGATAGATGAAGAAACTTTTGTGAATAGTGGTTTTAGCCAAGTAGAATTTCATGATGGTATAACAGAAATTAAGAAAGCAGCATTTGCCGATACACAGCTTGCCGGAGAATTGGTTCTTCCTTCTAATTTGAGACAATTAGGAGGGTATGCGTTCAAGAATACGAAAATTACCAATATCATATTTCCGGATGCTCTCCAGATAATGTTGGATGGAGGTTATACAGAAGAAGGTATATTTTCAGGATGCAACCGTATAACAGGAACTATTCAGTTTGCAAAGAATGTGTCTCGTATTCCTAAAGGCTGTTTTTATGAATGTTCGTCCATGACGGGAATCATTCTACCTGAGAATGTTGAAATTATTGATGAAAAGGCTTTTCAAAACTGTTATAGCCTGAATCGAATCGTTTGTGAGAATCCGGAACCTCCTGTGGTTTGCAAAGATGCTTTCTATGGAGTTCCAAAGGATAATTTTACATTGGAGGTTCCAGAAGGTTCTGTAGAAAAGTACAAGAATGCAGAAGGATGGAAAGAATTTAGTCGTATTGCAGCATATGGAAGTTTTGTATGCCGTCCGTCACAGGCCAATGCGTTGAATAAAGAGCGTACGCAATCATTGGTCTTGAATGCTGATGGTGATTGGACTGTTGAATCTTGTCCGAATTGGTGTACTGTGTCACCTATGTCCGGTTCAGGAAAAGCCAATTTACAGCTAACAATCCAACAATTACCGTCTGGAGGTGAAAAACGTAGTGGTGTCATTTGTTTTAAGATGAATGATGGAGAATACAGAACTTATTGTACTGTTTCCCAATATAATTACCAATATCAAGAGGATGAATGTATTTCTTTATTAACGCAACAAAAAGGATATGCAAGAAGTAATAATATTCTTTTTTTAGGTGATGGTTTTGACAGTGAAGATATTTCGAATGGTACATATCTCAATTTGGTGAAAGAACAAATGGAATATTTCTTTGGTATCGAACCATATAAGAGCCATAAAGATTATTTCAATGTATATGTGGCCTTTCCCTTGTCGCAAGAGAAAGGTGTCAATACCATGAATACTTATGTAAACAATCGTTTTGGAACACTTTATGGTTATGATGGAACGATTGCCACGATGAATCAGTTGTTGACAGAAACAGGTTCTATATATGATTACGCATTGTCGTTGGCAAGTAAACCGTTGGATGAGACAATTATGAAAGAATCGTTGATTATATTGATTCCCAATTCATCGGATTACGATGGAGTGACATATTATGCAGATAATGACTTAACGGTTTCTATTTGTCCTCCATCGGAACGTGCGTATCCCCAAGATATGAGAGGAGTCGTTCAACATGAGGCTGGTGGACATGGATTTGGAAAATTAGGAGATGAAGAAATTATCTTTAATAAATGGGCACCTTCGGAAGTTATAGCAGACATTGAAGGAAAACATTCCAAACATCCCCCTCTCGGATGGTATACGAATTTAGCTACCACATCTAATACAAATAGTGTACCATGGTCGACATTTATATTCGATGAACGATATTCGGACGAAGTGGATGTGTTTGAAGGGGGTGCCGGTTATATGCGTGGCGTGTTCCGTTCAGAATCCAACTCATGTATGAATTATGGAATTCCATATTATAATGTAGCATCCCGCTATTCCATAATGAAGCGAATAATGATACAGGCGGTAGGGAATTTTACAAGTAATCATTTTGATGAAAATGATAGTAAGGAATGGGGTGAGGCCGATTCGCGTGCGGTATTGTCTGTTGCCAATTCGTATGGTGGAAGCTCATTGCACAGAGCGCCTACTCAGGTAAACATGAAACAAATGGATAATGCTGTTAAAAGAATCCGTCAAACTAATAAAATTAAACAAGAACAATCAATCAATCGCTAATCATAAAGACTATAAATATGAAAACAGGAAAGTTTTTACTACTCTCGGCTGTCGTTACAATAGCTTTTACAGCTTGCAATAACGAAGAAATATTTAATGAACTTACAAGAGAAATCCAGTTGGATATGATTTATCCTGGACAAGAATCACGTGCTACGGACACTAGTTTTGAAGCTAATGATCAAATAGGTGTATATATAACAACCGCTGATGCTTCATTGCAATTGGGAGGTAATTATGTTAATAATACGATGTTTGAATACAAAAGCTCTAAATGGGAACCCAATAAGCCTTGTTATTGGGGAGATGGTACGTATGATATTTATGCGTATTATCCGTATTCACAAACAATCAATGATGTAGAAAATTATAATTTCCAAGTTCAGGAAGACCAAACATCGAGTCTTAATTATACGAAAAGTGATTTTATGTGGGCATGTACCTCTGATTACACTCCGGATTTTACAAATAAACCTTCTGTTTCCATGCAGTTCGCTCATAAGATGTCTAATGTAATGGTGGAATTGGTGCCTGGTGAAAATTTTGAAGGTACTGTTCCAGGCAATACGAAAGTTTATTTATATAGTATAGTAACTTCGGCAGTTATAGACTTGTCTTCAGGGGATGTAGCAAAAGATAGCTATGCTGGTGAAAGTACCGTCCAATGCTTTAAGGTAGATAATGATACTTTTAAGGCTATCGTTGTACCACAAAGTATCACATCTAAACGCCCATTGGTAGAAGTCGTCATTGATAATGTATCCTATCTGATGGAAGGAAAAATCAGTTATCGACAAGGATACCGTCATACAATTACAGTAACACTAGATACAGATCCGGAAAATATCAAAATTAATATTGGTGGACAATTGGAAAATTGGGGTTCATGAAGAAAGATGGCAGTGTCCAAAATATTGTGTAAATGAGAAAACAGGATTCAGATAATAGTTCCTATATCTGGATTCTGTTTTCAAATATAAATATGAATTGGTTCATAATCAAACCCCAATTATGAATTGGTTGTGTCCACTTCTTCGGATGCTAAGATAATCTTGCACTTTTTCTTCATCTTGCACTCTATCTTGCACTAAATAAATTACTTATTATTAAATAGTTGCAGTAAAAAAGTGGAAGAGTGCAAGATGATATGCTAAATTTTAAGATTGTGTGAATGTTTATTGTTTGGCAAAATACTCTGTCTTCAACCAATAGGCATAAATAGGATCTTGGAAC
>CAZFDP010000033.1:0-12936 GCA_964518185.1 uncultured Phocaeicola sp.
TACTTGGTACGTTATGTTTTCAGATCCTTCACTATGTTCAGGATGACAATAATTACGGGCGGATAATTTTTCGTCCCAAATAACCTTGCATCACTCCACGTAGCATCAAATAAGTGATAAAAGCCAACCACAAGGCATGATTTCCCATTACTCCCTTACATCCATAATAGATAAGGAAGAAGCTGACAGAAGCCACAAGCATGGCACGGAGCATCATGTGAGTAGCGGTAGCACCAATAAAGATGCCATCGAACAGGAAGGCTGCAAAGCCCGCTAAAGGAATAGCCAGTACCCAATAGAAATAGGTTTCGGCTGCCTGGATGACGTGCGGTTCGTTGGTGAGCAAGGTAAGGAAGGCTTCTCCTCCCAATCCATACATCAAGGTGAAGGCCAAGGACAAGCCGATGCCCCAACCGAACAGTTGCTTCACCATCTGATGAAGGGCCGGACGGTTATTGGCTCCGATGTATTTTCCCGTCAAAGCCTCACCGGCATAGGCAAAACCGTCCATGATATAAGAGAAGAGGGTAAAGAGTTGCATCAGCAGTGTGTTTACGGCCAATATTACTTCGCCTTGTGAGGCTCCGGCCGAAGTGAAGAACATGGTTACGGCTACCAGGCAGACTGTGCGGAAAAAGATGTCCCGGTTCACCTGGAAAAAGCGGGCCATAGCTTCTTTGTTGTAGAAATGACGGTAATGAGTGCGCTTGCGAAGCTTGCCGTAATAGCGCATCCACAGTCCCATGGCCATGAAGAGGCCGGCATATTGGGCTACCAAGGTTCCGATGGCTACCCCTTCGATTTTCATGTTGAATCCGTACACCAACCATAGGCTTACCAAAATGTTCACTATGTTTTGTGTAATGGCTACAAACATGGGGAAACGGGAATTCTGCATGCCGATAAACCAGCCCGAAAAACTGTATAGGCCGAGGACGGCAGGTGCTCCCCACACACAGATGCGGAAATAGAGTGCGGAAAGTTTTTCAATTTCCGGAGTGGTGTCAATCAAGGTAAATGCAATGCGCTCGATGGGATATTGCAAGACAATGATGGCCAATGCAATGAGCATTCCCACGGTAACCGAACGCATCAATAGGCGCATCACTTCGTTCATATCGTGTGCTCCATAGGCTTGCGAAGTCATTCCACCGGTGCCCATACGCAGAAAGCCGAATATCCAGTAGATGATATTGAAAAGCATGCCCCCTACAGCAATGGCTCCGATGTAGGAAGCTGCACCCAAATGCCCCACAATCGTAACATCAATCAACCCCAACAACGGTACGGTAATGTTGGACACGATGGAGGGCAGGGCTATTTGTAGTATCTTCTTGTTTTCGTTATTCATGGAGGAGGTATTCTACTTCTTTGAATGCGTAACGACGTATTTTTCCATGGTCGTCCTGCAAATAAAGATGCCCGTCGGAGGCGATATGCTCGAATTGCGCTAAAAAGGTTCCTTCGGCATCGCGGTATGGGAAATATCCGTTCCTGCGGAAAAGAATCCGTTGGTAGAGAATGCGAAGTGTTGCAGACATTTTTTCGAAATCCTCTTCCAATAAGCGGTAGCCGGCCACTACTCCATGAAGTATTTTGTAGAACAACTCTTCGCGGTTGATGTCCTTGCCAATGATTTGCTTGAGGGAGACTGGATTCGGAGCGTCTGACAGGAATACTTCCTGATTTACATTAAGCCCGACCCCGATGATGCTTTGTTCGATGTACTTGCCTTGCAATTCGTTCTCTATCAGGATGCCGGCTATCTTTTTGTCTTTCCAATAGATGTCGTTCGGCCACTTGATGCTGAATCCGTCGGTGTACTTGCCTAATGCATCGACAATAGAGATGGCGGTAAGCATGGAAAGATAGAATTGCTTTTGGGCTTCTAAGGCGGTAGGGTATACCACTATGCTGAACAGAATGTTCTTTCCGGTTTCCGATTCCCACGTATTTCCTCGTTGGCCTTTGCCTTCTGTCTGTCGGTCGGCAAAGACGGTATAGAATTCCTGTGCCTTGTTCTGTCGGCATAGGTTTGCCAAATGGTCGTTGGTAGAAGATGTTTCGTATATCTTCTCAATGGGTATGTTTATTTGGTTAGGATATTTCATGATGCTCTTTTTTCTTTAGTGTTACCAAATGGGCGGATAAAATGCCTCTTCTATATGCTCAATCTCGAAAGGAGGTTCTTGGCCGGTCAGAGTGATGATGTCGAACCTTACCGGCATATCGATGGCAAACTTTCGGATATAAGCATCTGCAGATGCAACAATCCTGCGGATTTTTCGTTCATTGACGGCTTCTTCGGGAGAACCGTAAAGGTGGTTACGTCGGGTTTTTACTTCGATGACAATCAGTTCATGACCGTATTCTGCCACAATGTCCAGCTCTTTCTTTCCGGAACGCCAATTACGGTGTAGAATACGGTAACCCTTGTCGGTGAGGAAACGAACCGCTTCCTCCTCCCCCTTTTTACCAAGTTCGTTATGTATGGCCACGTCTTTGAACTTTTCGGCAAAATTACTCAATATTTCTTTTGAATTTACAGAAGTAAGACTAAATTTGCAGGGAATATGGCAAATACCGTGAAAAAGAGAGACAAAGTACCGGCATCGGCTCCTAAGCGTAAGCAACGAATGGTGTGCCTGATGAGTGAGGAGGAAGTGCGCATAGTGGATGCTTATCTGAAAAAATATAAGATAAGCAACAAAGCGCGTTGGCTCCGTGAAACGGTATTGACTTTTATCCGTCAGAAGATGGAAGAGGATTATCCTACTTTATTTAACGAACATGACATGAGGCGGTAAAAATGGCAGACGATACCTTTTATATGAAGCAAGCTTTGGCAGAAGCACAGAAAGCGGCCGATAGGGGAGAAGTCCCCGTTGGTGCGGTAATTGTGTGTCGTGACCGTATAATTGCCCGTTCGCATAATCTGACGGAAACATTGAATGATGTTACCGCTCATGCCGAAATGCAGGCCATAACGGCAGCAGCCAATTATTTGGGTGGCAAGTATCTGACGGATTGTACGCTGTATGTAACGGTAGAACCTTGTGTAATGTGTGCCGGTGCCATAGCATGGGCACAGATGGGAAGGCTCGTCTTTGGCGCATCCGATGAAAAACGAGGCTATCAGAACTATGCTCCTCAAGCATTACATCCTAAAACGGTTGTTGCTCAGGGTGTTATGTCGGACGAATGTGCCGAACTGATGAGGGCGTTCTTTAGAAAGAAAAGATAAGCGTTTACGGAACTTCTTCGAATTCTACATATTCTCCTTCATCGTCCCCAAAAATTTTTTTCTTGCTCAAATTGCTGTCCGATGAGGGGGTGGTATGGTTGTTCTGGCCGTTGTTGGCCTGGTTGTTGTTACTTGTTTGTCCGTAGTAGTGCTTGGGGGCACGTCGTCCCAATCCAAAGATAAAACGAAGCACATTGCCTATTAGGGCAAAGGCTATCAAGATAATAAGAAGTATAAATATCAGTATAAAACCAAAGATTCCAAACATAATTTTCTGTTTTTTAGTTCTATCCTACAAAAATTGTGCCAAAGGGAACCGTTATGCTTTTTTTCTGGTAATAAGTGACAAAAGGATATACCAAAGAATGATGGCGGCAAATCCGCTGATTTTGAAAACAACCAATAACGGAATGCATACTATCAGAAACAGATAACTCACTTTATTGGCACTCCATGACAAGCTTTTGAACTTGAGGGAGAACATGGGAATTTCGGCCACTAACAAATAAGACATGAGGCATACTAATGCAAACAGGTATATTGCATTGAAAGAGGCGGATACCAAAAAATCGTGTGCACCTACTACCAATGAGCCCCAAAATAAAGCGTTGGCAGGAGTAGGCATACCAATGAAAGTTGTGCTTTGGCGTGGGTCTATATTGAATTTACCCAATCGTAAGGCCGAAAATGCGGCAATCAGAAATGCCGTATAAGGTATATAATCGGCTATTGGTTGCAGGAATCCCGGATAATGCACTTCCTTGAAAAGGGAAAATACAATGACGGATGGAGCGAGGCCGAAAGTAATGTCGTCTGCCAAAGAGTCCAATTCTTTCCCTAAAGGTCCTGAAACTTTGAACAAACGGGCCAACATGCCATCGAAGAAATCGAAAACAGCTCCTATTATAATAAAAGTAATGGCCATTTCGTATTGTGCCTGAAAGGCCATGACGGAAGCAATGCATCCGCAAAACAAATTACAGCAAGTAACGGTGTTGGGGATGTGGCGTGTAATGCAATTAGCCATGATGAAGTTTTATTTTAATTTGGCAATGACAGTTTCGTTACCGGTAGTCTTTTGTCCCATTTTAACCAGCACTTCCGTACCGAGTGGAAGGTATACATCCACACGTGAACCGAATTTAATGAAGCCCATGTGTTCATCGATGTAACATTCTTCGCCTTCCTTGGCGTATGTCACAATACGACGGGCTACTGCACCGGCTATTTGGCGTGCCATAACGGTTTGCCCTTCAGGGGTTTCAATCACTACCATGGAACGTTCGTTTTCGGTACTGGCTTTAGGTAACCATGCTTTCATGAATTTGCCGTTTTGATGGCTCACATGCTTTACGGTACCATCTACGGGATACCAATTGGCATGTACGTTGGTTATATCCATGAAGATGGAAATCATCAACCGTTTGTCGTGGAAGTATTCATGCTCGTCCACTTCTTCTATAACGACAATTTTACCATCGGCCGGAGCTACAACAATCTTTTCAGTGTCTTGCTCGAACAATCGTATGGGGCAACGGAAGAAATTGACCATCAGCATGTAAACCACGATGGTAATTACGGCAAGTATATAGAATGGAATTTTGCACTCGAAAGCCCAAAGTACAAGAGCGTTGATTCCGAGAAATAGGAAAGCACTTGCTATCAGGATTTCGGTACCTTCCCTATGTATTCTTATCTTTTTTAATTTCTTGAGTCGGCTCATAATATCAGATGTACATATATTATCACGCAAAAATAAGCTTTATTTAGAAAACTACCAAATAAAATTGCCTGTTTGTAATGTGAAATGAGTATTTTAAAGGAAATAAATGAATTGTTCATAACTTCTTTCTCATCTTTTTGCTTGTTTTGTGAAAGCAAGCTATCTTTATCGGAAATTTTCAGAAACGTAGATTATGCAGGATTTTGTCCATTTACATGTTCATACTCAATACTCTATTTTGGACGGTCAGGCTTCTATCTCCCGATTGGTGGATAAGGCCATAGCCGACGGAATGAAGGGGATTGCCGTGACCGATCATGGTGATATGTTCGGTATCAAGGAGTTTTTCAATTATGTGAATAAGAAGAACGGAAAGACTAACGGTGAAATCAAGGATTTGAAGAAGAAAATTGCCGGCTTGGAAAAAGGTAAGATTGAATCGGATAATCCGGAAGAAGAATTGGTTGCATGTAAAGAACAGTTGGAAGCGGCCAAGAAGAAACTTTTCAAACCTATTTTCGGATGTGAAATGTATGTGGCTCGTCGTCGGATGTTCAATAAGGATGGAAAGGCTGACCAAAGCGGTTATCACTTGGTGGTACTTGCCAAAAACGAAAAGGGGTATCATAATCTGATAAAATTGGTCTCCAAGGCTTGGACAGAAGGATTCTATTCCCGTCCGCGTACCGATAGGGTAGAATTGGAGAAATACCGGGAAGGGTTGATTGTTTGTTCGGCATGTGTGGCAGGAGAAATACCCAGAAAGATTATTCAGGGAAAATTCGATGAGGCGGAAGAAGCAATACAATGGTATAAACGGGTATTTGGAGATGATTTCTATTTGGAACTGCAACGGCATGAAGTGAAGGATCCTGCCCAACGTGCCAATAGGGAAGCGTACGATTTGCAGAAAATAGCCAATGCCAAAATAATAGAGTATTCCAAACAGTTTGGTGTGAAGCTGGTGTGTACCAATGATGTACATTTCGTGGATGAAGAAAATGCAGAGGCGCACGACCGATTGATTTGTTTGAGTACAGGCAAAGATTTGGATGACCCTACCCGTATGCTTTACTCCAAACAGGAATGGATGAAGACCCGTGCGGAAATGAATGAAATCTTTGCCGATGTGCCCGAAGCATTGTCGAATACGGTAGATATCTGTAATCAGGTGGAATTCTATAGCATAGACCATGCTCCTATTATGCCGAACTTCGAGATACCGGAAGATTTTGGAACGGAAGAAGGATATAGACAAAAATATTCAGAACAGGACTTGTTCAATGAATTTACTCGGGACGAAAACGGAAATGTGGTCTTGAGCGAAGAAGATGCCCGTGCGAAAATTGATAAGTTGGGTGGCTATGACAAACTTTACCGTATCAAGTTGGAAGCTGATTATTTGAAGGAATTGGCTTTGATAGGTGCAAGGAAAAGATATGGAGAGGTACTGAACGAGGAAACCAGTGAGCGAATCAAGTTTGAACTTCACATCATGAAGACCATGGGTTTTCCGGGATACTTCTTGATTGTACAGGACTTTATCCGGGCAGCTCGTGAGGAACTCGATGTGTCGGTAGGCCCGGGACGTGGTTCGGCAGCAGGTTCTGCTGTGGCTTATTGTTTGGGCATTACCCAAATAGACCCCATTAAATACGATTTGCTGTTTGAACGTTTCTTGAATCCCGACCGTATTTCTTTGCCGGATATCGATGTGGATTTTGATGATGATGGTCGTGGGCGTGTATTGAATTGGGTGACCGAGAAGTATGGACAGGAAAAGGTGGCACATATCATTACGTATGGTACCATGGCTACTAAGTTGGCCATTAAGGATGTGGCCCGTGTGCAGAAACTTCCGTTGTCTGAGTCGGACCGTTTGTGCAAGGCCATTCCCGATCGTCTTCCAAGTGGCAAGAAAATGAACTTGCCCAATGCTATTGAAGATGTACCCGAACTTCAGGCTGCAGAAGTCTCGTCCGACCCTATTCTGCGGGATACGATACGATATGCCAAAATGTTGGAGGGTAATGTCCGTAATACAGGGGTACATGCTTGTGGTACCATCATTTGTCGGGATGATATTACCGATTGGGTACCGGTAAGTACGGCAGACGATAAGGAAACCGGAGAAAAGATGCTGGTTACCCAATACGAAGGGTCCGTTATTGAAGATACCGGTTTGATTAAGATGGACTTCTTGGGATTGAAGACACTTTCCATCATCAAAGAGGCTTTGGAAAATATCAAGCGAAGTAAGGGAATAATCTTGAATATTGACGAAATAGCCATTGATGACCCGTTGACGTATGAATTATATTGCGAGGGCCGTACTATCGGTACATTCCAGTTCGAATCACCGGGTATGCAGAAGTATCTGCGTGAATTGGAACCCAGTACGTTCGAGGACTTGATTGCGATGAATGCATTATACCGTCCGGGGCCGATGGATTATATTCCCGATTTTATTGACCGTAAGCAAGGACGGAAGCCTATCGAATACGATATTCCTGTCATGGAGAAGTATTTGAAGGATACGTACGGTATTACGGTATATCAGGAACAGGTGATGTTACTTTCGCGTTTGTTGGCCGACTTTACTCGTGGTGAATCTGATGCTTTACGTAAGGCAATGGGGAAAAAATTGAGGGATAAACTGGACCAAATGAAACCGAAATTCATTACGGGCGGACAAAAGAACGGGCATGACCCTAAGGTGCTGGAAAAGATTTGGGCCGACTGGGAAAAATTTGCTTCGTATGCTTTCAATAAATCACATGCCACTTGCTATTCCTGGGTAGCTTATCAAACAGCCTATCTGAAAGCCAACTATCCGGCGGAATATATGGCGGCTACCATGAGCCGGAACATTTCGAACATTACGGAAATTACGAAGTTGATGGACGAAAGTAAGGCTACAGGAATCAATACATTGGGCCCCGATGTCAATGAAAGTTACTTGAAATTCTCCGTCAATCGGAAAGGGGACATCCGCTTTGGATTAGGAGCTGTAAAAGGGGTTGGCGAAAATGCTGTACAGAGCATCCTGGACGAACGCGATAAGAATGGACCGTTCAAGAGTATCTTTGATTTTGTACAGCGGGTAAACCTGTCGGCTTGCAATCGGAAAAACATTGAAAATTTGGCGCTGGCGGGTGCATTCGACGGTATTCCTGGTATCAAGCGGGAAGATTTCTTTGTCAAGAATGCCAAAGATGAAACCTTTGTGGAAGTGCTTGTCCGCTATGGAAATAAATACCAGATGGATAAAGCGGCTGCAGTCAATTCATTGTTTGGAGGTGACAATATGGTTGAAATAGCTACACCCGAAATCGTTTCGGCACCGGCATGGGGTGATTTGGAACGGTTGAATAAGGAACGCGATTTGGTGGGCATTTATTTGTCGGCACATCCTTTGGATGAATATGCTGTTATCTTGAAGCATGTTTGTAATGTGCAAATGGCCGAATTGAATGATTTGACTCCTTTGCAGAATCGGGATTTGGTGATAGGAGGTATTGTTACAGGAGTCCGTGAGGGGCAAACCAAGAAAGGTAATCCGTTTGGTATCGCTAAGGTGGAAGACTATTCCGGCTCTACGGAATTTGCATTCTTTGGCAGTGATTGGGTGGAAAAGAAAAGCTTCTTCAATCCGGGTATGTTCCTCTTTATGAAAGGGAAATGCCAACCTAAACAATGGAAGCAGGATGAATTTGAAGTGAAGATTAATACCATTGAACTATTGCCGGAGGTGAAAGATAAGATTATTGAAAAGATGACTGTTACCGTACCTTTGGCTTTGGTGGATGAAGAAATGATTGAAGAGTTGGATGCTTTGATGAAGGCTCATCCCGGTAATGCGGAATTATGTTTCAATATACAGGACGAAGAAGGACAGATGTACATTAATATGATATCGAGAACCATGAAAGTAACGGTACATAAGGAAATTATGGCATATTTGGATGAACATCCGCAACTTTTGGTGAAAATAAATGGATGATTTGAATGATATAGTGAAAGGTAAGCCTCCAATATACTTTCGCTCGCAGCAAAAAATATTCAAGTAAACTTGATGTTTCTCGCTTGCTTATTCGTATCTTTGCAAAAAGAATTATGAACAATAAAATATACTATTATGGCATTAGAAATTAAAGATAGCAATTTCGAAGAACTGGTTGCTTCTGGTAAACCGTTGGTAATTGACTTTTGGGCAACATGGTGCGGACCTTGCAAGAAAATTGCACCGGATGTAGAAGCATTGGCCGAAGCATATAAGGACCAAGTGGTTATCGGTAAGTGTGATGTAGACGATAATGACGAACTGACAAGCAAGTTCGGTATCCGTAACATCCCCACTGTACTCTTTATCAAGGATGGTGAAGTAAAGGACAAGACTGTTGGTGCTGTGACCAAGGCTCAGTTGGAAGAAAAAGTAAAGGCTTTGCTTTGATGAGGTAGTCAGAGTAGTCAAAGTAGTTAGGGATATTAACTCAAAACAAAAAGAATATGGGTATGGAAGAAGATTTCTTGCTCGATGCGGAAGAAGATGCCAGAGCAATAGAGTTCATTAAGGCTTATCTTCCACAGGATTTGAAAGATAAGTTTACAGACGATGATTTGTATTATATTCTCGATGTAATTGCAGAATATTATACATCCAGCGATTGCTTGGATGCCGAACCCGATGCTGAGGGATATATTGATATCGACTTGGACGAAGTGACAGACTATGTAGTCAAGGCGGCAGCTAAAGAAGGTATGGGTCCATACAATGCCGAAGACGTATTCTTTGTGGTACAAGGTGAAATGGAATACGGCGATTCTTTAGAAGAGTAATTTATATTTTATAGGCACGGATTACAAGGATTTCACGGAATTAGTAAATGCTACATATACTAAAACCGTGTTAATCCGTGTAATCCGTGCCTAATTTATTACTATATAAAAGCTTCCTGTACTTCAAGGAAGAAATAAATAGCAGTAGCTATCATCAATATCCCCAATAAGGCATAAAAGATACGGGCTTGTTTACGCCCTACGTTTTTTACGATGAATTGGGTGTTCTGTGAATGGAAAAACCAGTCCCAATTAAACAAGGAAGCCAATACAACCAGTGAGCCTACGAGCACAAAGATTCCTTGGATAAGATAATGTATTCCCATGTTCTTTTGGGGTTATGCCATACCTTCCATACGGATGCTTCGGGTTCCGTCTTCCTGTTCTTCAATACATACCTTAACTGCATCACCCGGCAATACTTCTTCAATCAGTTCCGGCCATTCAATGAAACAGAGAGCGCCACTGTAGAAATAATCTTCATATCCCATATCGTATACTTCATCAAGCTTTTTGATACGGTAGAAGTCAAAATGATAAATCAGTTCTCCGGTATCGTCGGAACGATATTCGTTCACAATGGCGAAGGTGGGGGAGTTGATGACGTCGGTTACGCCTAATTCTTCGCACACAGCTTTAATGAAAGTGGTCTTTCCTGCCCCCATTTTACCATAGAAGGCAAATACGGTATTGTCTTCCATTGCCGCAATGAATTGCTTGGCGGCTTCGTGGATTTGCTCCAATGAGTTAATCTTTATTTCCATAATAATAGTTTGTTGTTATTGCAAAGATAAATGCTTTTCCCCACTTTACAAAACGCATAGAGCAGAATGGAGAAAAAGATGATGGCAGCACCCGAAGGAACTTGTAACTGATAGGATAAAAGCAGTCCGCCAATACAACTGATATATCCGATGCCTATAGACAACCAAATGATACGTTTGAAGCTATGAGTGAACAAGTTGGCCGTCATTTGTGGTAAGGTAAGCAAAGAAAGAACCAGTACAATACCTACCATGCGGAGACAGGATACGATAGTCAGGGCGATGAACATCATCAGCAAGTACTCAAACAAAACTACAGGAATGTGTTGCGAACGGGCAAACTCCCGGTCGAATGCTATATAGATAATCGGATGCAGGAAAAGGGAAAAGAATAGAATCAGCATGGCGGAAATAATGCCTAATATCCAAATGTCGGTAGTGGTAATGGTCAGGATATTCCCAAACAAATAGGCCGACAAGTCTGGAGTGAATCCGGGAGCCAAGAAACTGAATATGATTCCTACGGCCATTCCGAATGTCCAGAATACAGCAATGGCAGAATCTTCCCTCATGTCTTTATGCTTACTGAGCCATTCTACACCAAAAGCCGAACAAACCGAAAAAATGGCTGCAGTCAGGATCGGAGAAATGCCTGTATATAGTCCGATGCCGATACCTCCAAACGAAGCATGGGTAATACCACCACTGATGAATACCAGCCGACGAGTAACGATGTAAGTGCCGATAATGCCACAGGCGATACTGGCCAGCAGGCTTCCCAACAAGGCATGTTGGAAAAAGGTATAGTGTAATAGTTCGAGCATATTGTTTCTTCTTTCAAGTCTTTTTCTCGTAAGTGTCATTTGGGACGTAGTGAAAAATCTGAGAACATCAACTTGCATTTCTCAGTTCCTTCGCTTTGCTCAGGACGACAGGATGGAGTTAATGTCCCGTCCTCCGTTCACCGATGATGAGAAACAGTTCGTCTTTCAGTTCATCGGGCAATTCTATGCTTCGTAATTGGAGGCTCCGGCACCATCCGGCCACTTCATCGTCCTTGCAAGTGAACATTACTTCGCGGAATTCTTCCACTTCTTCATCGGTGTACTTGTCCGATTCTCGTCCTCGGAAACGGTCAAGTTCCTCATCGTCATAATATTCAATACCTTTACTTACAGCAGCCAGCAAGCTGTCCTTTTCACATACTTCATGCTGCCCGCAACATTCCGCATCAGCTTCTATGACCGGTGGTGTCTCTTGCAATTCGCCCTTTTCAATTTTCTTGTTGATGCGGTAATAATACCACTTCCCGATGAGCATGGCGATTAAAGTCAGAACGATTAAAGCAACAATCAGTATCCACATAATGTTCTATTCTTCTTTAATAATAAATCCGGCTTGCTGCAAATCCTCCCAATAACGGGGGTAAGACTTGCTCACTACTTGCGGATTGTTAATGAATACATCGGGTAACACTAAGGAAGCCGGTGCAAAGGCCATGGCCATACGATGGTCTTCGTAAGTGTCTATGGCTTCATTGCTTCGTTCGCATCGTTCGCCTTCCCATGATAGGATGGAACCTTCGGCTTCATGAAGTACATATCCTAATTTGCCCATTTCCTTGATAAGGGCTGCCATACGGTCGGTTTCCTTAATCTTCAGGCTTTGCAGGCCGCTGAAGCGGAAAGGTATGTTCATCAGTGCACAAGTCACAACGAAGGTTTGTGCCAAATCGGGCTGGTTGATGAAATGATAGTCCAGTCGTTCTACACATTTTCCGGTTTTCCGTAGGGTAACGGTCTTGTCTCCATATATCGTTTCAATGCCTAAGGAACGGAAGATGTCTGCCACTTTGCTGTCGCCTTGATAACTGTTCTTGAACAACCCCGGCAATGTAATGTTGGCTTCTTTGCTCAATGCCGCTATCTGATACCAATACGAAGCCGCACTCCAATCACTCTCTATATAATAAGGTATGGAACGATAAGGATGGGGAGCCACTTGCAATTCATGGTCGCTTGTCCATGAAACTTTTGCGCCAAAATCACTCATCAGTTGGAGGGTGAGGTTGATATAAGGCTTCGAGATAATGTCGCCCGTCAGTGTAATTTTCAAGCCATTCTTCAGTGACGGCCCAATCATCAATAAGGCCGAGATGTATTGCGAACTTACATTCCCCGGCAGGCTGATACTGTCTTTTAGCAAATCACGTCCATGGATGCGGAGGGGAGGAAAGCCTTCGTTGGCTGTATATTCAATGTCGGCTCCCAATTCACGGAGAGCGTCTACCAGCAATCGGATGGGGCGTTGTTGCATCCGTTGGGTTCCTGTGATGATGCGGTTCCCGGGAGTAACCGACAGGTAGG